>PKTQ01000150.1 GCA_002869085.1 Hyphomicrobiales bacterium
CGGGCAAGCTCGGCAAAGGCGGTGGCGGCGTGCTCGTCGGCAAACGCGCCGATGGCGAGCATGGCCTGTTCCAGATCCTGGCGCCGGCAGGGGCGGGTGTGCAACTCGGTGCGTGCCTGATGGGCGGCGCAAAGCGCGGTGAGCTCCTCGCCCGGCTCGGCCATGAACAGAGCGAGGCGGGCGCCCGCCGACAGCAGCAGCCGGGCCTTGGGCAGCGCATCGTCATTGTCGCCGGCCAGCACGCAGAGCCGGCCGCTCAGCTCGAAGAAGACCGGCAGCTTACCGAGCGCGGCCTGATCGTGGGTTTGTTCCGCCATGGCTTACGCCCCTTCCTTGTCCTCTGAGACAGATATAGAGCGTGTCCTCGTCAGGTGAAATCAATTCTGTTGTCCGGCCGGCGCGGATTTCCGCTTATTTAATTGCCCCGCGCGGTGCGGAACAGCGGCCAGGCGCCGCGCCGGCCCGCCGGCCGCAAATATTGTGGCGCCATGAAGTCACCTCGGGATGAAACGCCCGAGAATAGATCAACCCGCCATCAGGTGAGCCCGTTCGGGTGGCGGGTTGATCCAGTTTGTCGCGGCCGGGGGTGTCAGGCCGCGTCGCTGCGCCACATCTCCGGGCTGTCTTCCATCCGGGCCTCCAGGGCACGGCGCTCGGCCTCGACGGTTTCGGGCAGACGGTCGCCGAACTGGGCGAAATAGTCCTTCAGATCCCGGGCCTCGGCCAGTCCCTCGTCGCGGCCGATTTCGGTCAGGGTGGCGAAATTCTGCTGCGAGAAGTCAAGCCCCTTCCAGTTGATATCGCCATAGCGCGGCACCAGGCCGAACGGGCTTTCCACCGCGCCGACCTTGCCGCTGACCCGGTCGGCCACCCATTCCAGCACCCGCATGTTCTCGCCGAAGCCCGGCCAGATGAACTTGCCATGCTCGTCCTTGCGGAACCAGTTGACCCGGAAGATCCTGGGCAGTTTCAGACCCTTCTTGCCCATATCCACCCAGTGCTGCCAGTAATCGCCCATATTGTAGCCGGCAAAGGGCAGCATGGCGAAGGGATCGCGGCGGATCGCCGCCTGGCCGATCGCCGCCGCCGTGGCTTCCGAGCCCATGCTGGCGGCCAGGAACACGCCGTGATTCCAGTCAAACGCCTCATAGACGAGCGGGAAGGTCTTCGACAGCCGCCCGCCGAACAAAAAGGCGCTGATCGGCACCCCCTCCGGGTCCTCCCAGTGATCGTCGATGGTCGGGCATTGCGCCGCCGGGGCGGTGAAGCGCGAATTGGGATGCGCCGCCGGATGGTCCATATCCGGGGTCCAGTCCTCGCCTTTCCAGTCGATGGCATGGGCCGGCGGCTCGCCGTCCATGCCTTCCCACCACACATCCCCTTCGTCGGTCAGGGCCACATTGGTGTAGATGCAATTGGCCTTCAGCGTGTCCATCGCCATCGGGTTAGACTGATAGGAGGTGCCGGGCGCCACGCCGAAAAAGCCGTATTCAGGGTTGATGGCCCGCAAGCTGCCATCCGCGTTCGGTTTGATCCAGGCAATGTCGTCACCGACCGTCGTCACCGACCAGTCCTTCAGGCCCTCGGGCGGCAGCACCATGGCGAGGTTGGTCTTGCCGCAGGCGCTGGGGAACGCCCCGGCCACATAGGTGCGCTCGCCGCTGGGGGCCTTGAGGCCCAGAATCAGCATATGCTCGGCCAGCCAGCCTTCCTCATGCGCCATATTCGAGGCGATGCGCAGGGCCAGGCATTTCTTGCCAAGCAGCGCATTGCCGCCATAGCCCGATCCATAGGACCAGATTTCGCGGGTGTCCGGGAAATGCGAGATAAATTTGTTGTCGATTTCCGATTCGCACGGCCATGGCACGTCCTGCTGGCCCGGCTCGAGCGGCGCGCCGACCGAATGCAGGCATTTCACATAGGCGCCGTCATCGCCCAGCGTGTCCAGCACCTTCTGGCTGACCCGGGTCATGATGTGCTGATTGGTCACCACATAGGCCGAATCAGTGATCTGGATGCCGATCTGGGCGATCGGCGAGCCGATCGGCCCCATGGAAAAGGGGATCACATACATGGTGCGCCCGCGCATGCAGCCGCTGAAGCTCCCGGTCAGCACCGTCTTCATCTCGTCCGGGTCCATCCAGTTATTGGTGGGGCCGGCATCGTCTTTATTGCGGTGGCACATGAAGGTGCGGTTTTCCACCCGCGCCACGTCGCTCGGATGGGAGCGAGCCAGGAAACTATTGGGGCGCAGCTCCGGATTAAGGCGCGTATAGACGCCCGCCTGCACCAGTTCCTCGCACAAACGGTCATATTCTTCCGCCGAGCCGTCGCACCAATAGATGCTGTCCGGCGTGCACATGGCAGCCATTTCATCAACCCAGCTCAACAGCTCGCTGTGATTGGTTCGTGTTCCGCCGTCATGTTTGACTGTCATTATTTCGTTCTCTCCTTGCCTGACCTGTTTGGAATGATTCCTGGGCCGGAAAATGACAGCAAACTGACAAAATCGCAAGATGTTAGGTGGTTTCAAGCCGTTATCCACACTCCGGATCGGCCAGAATCGCCGCCAAAGCCTGTTCGGGCGTTTCGATAGGGGCGGCAAAATCAAATCGCCGCACCCGGTGTTTCCACATGAAATCGCACCCCTCGGGGTCGATGCCGGTCAGGCGCCAGGCGCCCTTGGGGCCGTTCAGGCGCTTTTTGATAATGTTATGTAGAACCGCCTTATGGTCGCGGGTGAGCCGGGCGATCAGCTCGCCTTCCGCCTGCCGGAGCGCCCCGAGCCGGCCTGTCTCCAGCAGATA
>PKTQ01000224.1 GCA_002869085.1 Hyphomicrobiales bacterium
CCGATGTCATTCCCGGCATGGATGGTCGGCTGATCCTGCATTCCGGCCCGCCCATCGCCTGGGAAAACATGTGCGGGCCCCAGCAGGGCGCCGTCATGGGCGCGATGATGTTTGAAGGCTGGACCAAATCGCCCGAGGAGGCGCGCGAGATGATGGGGCGCGGCGAGGCCGAACTGGCCCCCTGTCATCATCTCGGGGCCGTCGGCCCCATGGCCGGAGTGATCAGCCCGTCCATGCCGGTATGGATCGTGCGCGATGAGACCACCGGCCGCCGCGCTTTTTGCAATTTCAACGAAGGCCTCGGCAAGGTGCTGCGCTTCGGCGCCTATGGCAGTGATGTGCTGGACCGCCTCGGCTGGATGGGCCGCGAGCTCGCCCCGGTGCTGCAGGCGGCGCTCGGGGAACTTGGCGGGCTGGAGCTGAAACCGCTCATGTCCCAGGCCCTGCATATGGGCGATGAGGTGCACAACCGCAACGCGGCCGCGACCTCGCTGTTTTTCCGCAAGCTCGCCCCCGCCGCCCTGAAAAGCAACGCCGATCCGGCGCGCGTCGCCGAGGCGCTCGGCTTCATCGCCGGCAATGACCATTTCTTCCTCAACCTGTCCATGGCCGCCTGCAAATCCATGCTCGACGCCGCCGCCGGCACCCCCGACAGCAGCCTGGTGACGGCGATGGCGCGCAACGGGGTCGAGTTCGGCATCCGCATCGCCGCCTTCCCGGATCGCTGGTTCGTCAGCGAGGCGCCGATGGTCGACGGGCTGTTCTTCCCCGGGTTTTCGGCCCGGGACGCCGCGCCGGATCTCGGCGACAGCGCCATCACCGAGACCGCCGGCCTCGGCGGCTTCGCCATGGCGGCGGCGCCGGCCATCGTGCAATTCGTCGGCGGCGCGGTCGGGGACGCGCTGCGTAATTCGCGCCGCATGCAGCGCATCACCCAGGGCCGCAACCCGATGTTCAGCCTGCCCATGCTGGATTTCGCCGGCACCGCCGCCTGCATCGACATTCGCAAGGTGGTCGATACCGGTATCCTGCCGGTCATCAATACCGGCATCGCCCATAAGGACCCCGGGGTCGGGCAGATCGGCGCCGGCCTGACCGAGGCCCCGCTCGACTGCTTCACCCAGGCCCTGGCCGCCCTCGCCGGCGCCCAGGACCGCTAGGAGACATGCCATGACCAGCAAGGTTGCCGTGGTTGCCATAGGCGGGAATGCGCTGATCCCCGACGCGGAGCATCTGACCGTCGAGGACCAGTATAAGATCGTGCAGCAGATCTCCGGTCATGTCGCCGACATGATCGAGGATGGCTGGAACGTCACCCTGACCCATGGCAACGGGCCGCAGGTCGGCTTCATCATGCGCCGTTCCGAACTGGCCAGCAAATTCGTCGCCACCCTGCCCATGGATTATGCCGGGGCCGATATCCAGGGCGCTGTGGGCTATATGTTCTGCAAGGCAATGCGCAACGAGTTCAGGCATCGCGGCATCGGCCGCGAGCCCGTGGCCATTGTGACCCAGACCCTGGTCGACCGGCAAGACCCGGCCTTCGCCGACCCCTCCAAGCCGATCGGCTCCTGGTACGGCAAGGCCGAAGCCGAAGAGCTGGCCCGGGAGAACGGCTGGAGCATTATCGAGGATTCCGGCCGTGGCTGGCGCCGCGTCGTGCCCTCGCCCCGGCCGGTCGCCATTGTCGAGGCCGGCGCCATTCGCAGCCTCGTGGATCAGGGCTATCTGGTCATCGCCCTCGGCGGCGGCGGCATCCCGGTGGTCCGCAATGAGGACGGGGATTATGAAGGGGTGGAGGCGGTCATCGACAAGGATTTTTCCTCGGCCCTGCTCGCGCGGGATATCGACGCCGATCTGTTGATTCTGCCCACCGGGGTCGATCAGGTCAGCCTCGGCTTCAACACGCCCGAGGCGCGCGACATCGACGTGATGACCGTCAGCCAGGCCCGGGCCTATTGTGCCGCCGGCGAATTCCCGAAAGGCAGCATGGAGCCCAAGGTCACGGCGCTGGCCGATTTTGTCGAACATCAGCGCCGCGACGGCATCATCACCAGCCTGCGGTTGATGGAAAAAGCCTTGAACCGGCAGGCGGGAACACGGATAATTCCGGATTGAGTCCGGGAAATGGGGGAATTTCCGGCTTATCCCCAACGCGCAGGAACTGCCGAGGAACATGACTTTACACAACAAGCAGGGACGGGTGAATCTCAGCGATAAGATTCTGAAGGTCCTTAAAAGCAGAATCCTGAACTGGGAATACCCGCCCAACAATCCGCTGGTCGAGGGCGATCTGAGCGCCGAATTCGGCGTCAGCCGCAGCCCGGTGCGCGAGGCCCTGAGCATGCTCGAGGCCATGGGTCTGGCCGAACGCCGCAAGAACCGCACCTTCGTGGTCAAGCAGGTGCACTCCAGCGCGGTGCGGGAAATCTATGAACTGCGCGAGGCGCTGGAGCTTTACGTGGTTGAGCGCCTCTGCGCCGACGAGGGGCGGGCCGGGCGCCTCGCGGCGCTGAAACAGCAATGGCTCAGCCTCGGTGAGGACACGCCGGACAGCAAAGCGCTCGATGCCGAAACCGCTGCGCGGCTGGACAGGGACTTCCATGAGGGGCTGGCCGAACTGCTAGGCAACCAGGCCATATTGGACACTTTACGCTCATTGAGCGAGCGCCTGCATATTTTCCGCACCATCGATTTTCAGCGTTCAGGGCGGATCGGGGAAACCTGCCGCCAGCATCTGGCGATTCTGGAGGCCATAGAAAGCGGCGATGTGGCGCTGGCGCGCCAATGCCTGCTCGACAATATC
>PKTQ01000065.1 GCA_002869085.1 Hyphomicrobiales bacterium
AAGGGAACATGTCACATGCACTCAACTATTTTTCAACATTCAGCGGTATCGGCGGTTTTGAAGCGGCTATTCAATCAGTCGATTCAAAGGCCGTCTGCGTCGGATATTCCGAAATCAACAAATACGCCGACAAGATCTATCGCAGACACTTTCCAAGCCACTTCAATTACGGCGACATCAAAACCATTGATCCCGCCAGTTTACCTGGCTTTGATCTCCTCATTGGCGGCTTTCCATGCCAGGCGTTTTCAACCGCTGGAAAACGGGGAGGATTTGACGACACCAGAGGCACTCTCTTCTTTGAAGTCGCTCGGATTGTCAGGGAAAAACAACCACGCCTTTTATTGCTTGAAAACGTCAAAGGGCTTTTATCTCACGATAAAGGGCGCACGTTCGCTACCATCATCACGACGCTTGATGAACTGGGGTATGACTGCCAATGGCAAGTGCTTAACAGCAAGAATCACAGCGTCCCCCAAAACCGCGAGCGCGTGTTCATTATCGGACATCTTAGAGGAACACCCCGACCAGAAATATTTCCTCTCCAAGAATATGCAAACCCACTTATTGCGAAGAGTGGAAAACAAGCATCGAATGCCGTTGTTAGCGGAACACTCACCGCAACCGACGCCAAAATGCACCTTGATGGAAACTATGTGATACCGGTGCTCACACCAGATAGAGCAAGGAAAAGGCAGAACGGCAGGAGATTTAAAACTGATGGAGAACCAAGTTTTACTCTCACTGCACAAGATAAGCATGGAATATATGCAAAATCTTGCATTAGACGATTTACACATACCGAATGTGAGCGCCTTCAAGGCTTCCCGGATGGGTGGACAGAAGGCATCAGTGACACACAGCGTTACAAATGCCTCGGCAATGCCGTAACCGTCACCGTTATTCAAGCCATTCTCCCTCGATTGCTCTTTACCTCCCATAAGCGGCCTGATTGAGACATATGGGGCGATGAGCTTGAGAACGATATCGAACTTGCCGGGTGAGGGGCGGTGTGCCCCCGGCAATGGTACAATGAGCCCATGACCAGGCATAAGATCAGTTCTGGTTCCTATCGGCCAAGGCGGGTGCGCTCCGGCGACCCGCCGCCCTTTCAGATGACCGGGCGTGATATCGAAATCATCCGCCTTGTCGCCCGCTACCGCTTCTTGAGTTCCCATCATATCCGGTGTCTGGTTTCCGGCTCCGGGAAACATATCGGTACTCGCCTGAAGGGGCTATTCGAGCATGGCTATCTCGACCGCCCGCAATGCCAGTATGATGCCTACCGTCCCGGCGGCGGTTCCGAAGCCATTGCCTATGGCTTGGCGGACCGGGGAGCTTATCTGCTCAGTCAGCGCGGAGAGCTCTCCCAAGGCGAGCGGGTCTCCTGGGCCAACAAGAACCGGCAAGTTGGCCGCCCCTTTCTGGAGCACACATTGGCCATTGCCGATCTGGCGGTGGCGCTGAATACGGCAGTGCGGGCGCGTGAGGATGTGGAACTGATCGACGGTGAAGCGCTGCTTGAACTGTTGCCCTCAGGGACCGCCCTTTTACACAAACCATACCGGCTCAGCGTGCCGGTCACGCACCGGTCTATGCGCCGGGAAGTCGGCGTTGAGCCCGACTATGCCTTCTCTCTTGCCTTTCCCACGCATCGTCGCCGTGCTTTCTTTTTAGGCGAAGTGGATCGGGGTACGATGCCGGTTGAGCGCTATGATCTGAAACAGACCTCGATCCTGCGCAAGCTGCTCGCTTACCAGACCCTGTGGAAGGCCAAACGGCACCAAAGCCATTTCGGCTGGAACAATTTCCGAGTGCTGTTCATTACAACCAGCAATGAGCGAGTGGAAAACATGCGTGCCGCCCTGCGAGGCCATGCCCTGCTGAAAGGCTCGCCGCTGTTTCTGTTCGCCGATAAGAAGGCGCTTTCATGCGGCGATATTTTTTCCGCTGATTGGCAGGATGGTGAAGGTGCAGCCCATCGATTGATCCCCGGAAAGTAAATCCAATCATCTTTTCAAAAGAGCTCACCAGAAAGCAGCTCCGACCGCTTTTCCGATCCGCTCCCCAGCTTTGGGTGAGGGAGCGGCTCCGGAAAGCAGACGTCATAGGTTCCCCTGCCCCAGGAGGCTGCCCCCGCCTTGCAATCTTCCGAACGTGGGGCACAATGTAGTCGGGTTCACTCCCGAGTGTCCGCCAGCGTCAATCGTGGCGCTGGCGACGCATTCAGGAGATGATCCCATGGCCCCTCAGCTCATTACGAAACCACAGATGTCGGCGCTGATCGAGAACGGGCGCAAATCCCGCATCGCTCAGCAGCGGGACCAGTTGTTCGACCCGCAGCCCGTCATCAAGCTCTTCACCCCCGATGCCCAGGCGACCTGGCTTCTCAGCGAGATTGATCCCGACGACCTTGACCTTGCTTTCGGCCTCTACGACCTTGGCCTCGGCTTCCCGGAGCTTGGTCTTGTCTCACTCACCGAGATCAGATCGGTGCGCGGCAAGCTCGGCCTGCCCGTCGAGCGCGACCGGTATTTCAAGCCGGACAAGCCGCTTTCGGCCTACGCCGATGCCGCCAGAGCAGCAGGATATATCGCGGCGTGATCAACACTGCATCAAGCCCCAAGGGTTTTCCCTTGGGGTCTATCTTTAAAAATAATTTCGTTGATGAATTGCGTTTTCTTTGTATCCCCAGCTGGCCCCGAACCAGCACCATCCCTTTAGAAACAGAGGGGCCTATCCACGAACCTATGGGAACAATGATAGAATGCCATGAACATCAGCCCTGA
>PKTQ01000262.1 GCA_002869085.1 Hyphomicrobiales bacterium
TAAAGCCCATGCACCATTTTAGAATAGGGCAGCACCGCGAACAGGGTCAGCACCGCCCCCAGATGCAGCACCAGCAGCGTGCCCATCAGCGCCGTTTCGCGCAGCAGCGTCAGCAATATCCCCGACAGGCCGGTGAAGAACAACAGGCCGATAAAGGCGGTTTCCATGCCGTTCAGCCAGGCGGCGCTGACCGCCGGCTCGGCCCGGCGCCGCACCAGATAAAGCCCTGCGGTACCGGTGCAGAGCAGGACCCCGCCGCTCATGCCGAGCCACACCGGCAGGCTCATCCAGCCATAAGGCGCGTGCCAGCCAAAGACGTAATGATAGATCGTCCCCACCCCGGTGGCGGCGAAACACAGCATGAAGCCATAGAACACCGCATGATGCAGATTGCGCCGCAACATCGAGAATTCTTCATTGTGGTTGTTGCAGCCATGACCGCCGCCGCCCAGATTCTTCAGGCTGAGAGCGTCCATCACCGCGCGGGATGCCGCCGCGCCGCCGGGGCCGGCCCCGCCCCCCTGCCGGTAAAAGCGCAGCACCGACACCGCCATCGCCAGCAGCGCCAGCACGAACACAGGCCCCGCCGTCCACACCATCATCCCATGCGGCAATAGCGCGAAAAAATCGCCCCCCGGCTGCGCCCGGAACATCGCCTCCGCATCATGCATCAGCCCGGCCAGCATGAGAAAGCCAGCGGTGAATATGACGCCAAGAAACACGATCAGCCCGGCATTGTAGCGGAAGGCCCGTTGCAACACGCCCGGCCAGGCATGGGCATGCCAGCTCCAGGCGCGCAGCTCCGCCATGGTTTTGGGCACATTGACATCGAATTCATGCGGCGCCGCATATTGGCAGGCATAGTAGCAGCCCTTGCAGTTGTGGCACAGATTGGCCAGATAGCTCAGATCCGCATCCGAAAACATCCGCCGGCGCGTCATGGCCGGAAACACCGCGCAATAGCCCTCGCAATAACGGCAGGCATTGCAGATCTGCATGATGCGCCGGGCCTCGTCATGCAGGGCCGGGCCTTGGTCCCATCCCGCCGCCGGCGCTGGTTCACTGGTTTTGTACATATTCCGCCGCCTTTTTACCCGCCAGCCGCCCAAACACCGTGCCGATGGTCATGCCGGTCCCGGCAAGATATCCCTGGCCGAGAATATTGCCGGCCATGATCTCCCCGGCCGCAAACAGATTATGCGCGGCCAGCCCGTCCTGCATCACCACCCGCGCCTGCTCGTCCACCTTCACCCCCAGATAGGTGAAGGTGATGCCCGGCCGCAGCGGATAGATGGAGAAAGGCGGCGTATCGATGGGGCGCGCCCAATTGGTCTTGTTCACCTCGAGCCCCGCCGTGGAGAGCCCGTCGAGCCGGCCAGGATCAAACGCGCCCGCACGGCAAGCGGCATTGAACCCGTCGATGGTCTGTTGCAGCGCCGCCGGGTCGAGCCCGCTCAGGGCCGCCAGTTCGGCAATGGTGCCGGCTTTTTCGGCCGGGAACAGCGAGGGCATGAACAGGCGCTCTGATTTGGCGTCGATCACCGCATAGGCGACCTGGCCCGGCTGACCGGCCACCAGCCGGCCCCAGATGGCATAGCGTTTGGGCCAGAAATCCTCGCCCTCATCGTAGAAACGCTGTCCCTCCCGGTTGACCACCACCGCATAGGGCACGCAGTCGAGCCGGGTGGCGATGCCGCCGTCATATTTGGGCGCGCGCCCGTCAATCGCCACCATATGGCCCTGAGTGGGATCGCCGATGCCGTCCGCGCCCTTGTCCAGCAGCACCCGCAACATGCGGCCGGTATTATAGGGCGTGCCGCGTATGATGAAATTATCGGCCACCTCGCCCCAGGCCTCACGCATCCAGTCCCCATTGGCCTGGAACCCGCCCGAGGCGGCCACCACCGCGCCGGGACGTAACACCCAATCCTGCCCGCCGAGCTTCATATGCGCCGCCGTGCACAGCCCGCCCCGAATTTCCAGATCGCGCATCTCCGCTTCATAGATCACCCGCACCCCAAGCTGCTCGGCCTTGAGGTAATAGGCGTTCAGCAGCGCCCGGCCGCCGCCCAGGAAATGCGCATTGGTGCGCTCGAGACTGAGCGTGCCCGACAGGGCCTTTTGAAACACCACCCCATGCGCCGCCATCCAGGCGGTCACGCCCTGCGATTGCCCGATCATCAGCCGCGCCAGCATCTCCTCGGTATGCCCGCCGGTCACCCGCTTCAGATCGTCCCAATATTCCTGCTCGCCGTAAGCCCCGGTCAGCACATCGGTCGGCTTGTCATGGGCCACGCGCAGATTGCGGGTGTGGCGCGAATTGCCGCCGCGCCGGTCTCGCGGCGCATGTTCCACCAGGGTCACCGCGGCGCCCTCCTCGGCCGCGCTCATGGCCGCGCACAGCGCCGCATTGCCGCCGCCAATCACCAGCACATCACATTTTTCTTCCGGTCGCGCCACCATCGCCAAGCTCACTCAATTTATTATTGCATGCAATTGTATACAGTTTTGACAATCGTGTACATAATAATTTATGATGCCTTGAAACAATGGCCGGATCGAACCGCCCCACCCGCGCCGGGACCCAAGACACAAGAAACCAGGCCGATGACCAGAACCCGAGAGAAAACCGACATTTACCAGGATATCCGCCAGATGATTCTCAATGGCGAAATGACCCCGGGCGACCGGCTGAAGGAGGTCGAGCTGGCCCGCAGATTCGGCCTCAGCCGCACTCCGGTGCGCGAAGCCCTGCACCGGCTCGAGGTCCAGGGCCTGCTGCGCCACGAGCCCCATCGGGGCATGGTCGTACCCACCCTCGACCCCCAGGCGGTCACCGAGCTCTATGTGATGCGTGAGACGCTGGAAGGCGCCGCCGCCGCCCTCGCCGCCCAGCACGCCACTAAGGTCGAGATCGCGGCCATTACGGCCATGGTCGAGGACGACCGCCGCCATCCCGACGACGCCCAGCGCCTCGCCGGCACCAATCGCGCCTTTCACGGGGCCATTCACCGCGCCGCCCGCAACCGGTTTCTGATGCAGTCCCTGCAGGCGCTGGACGAATCGAACGCCCTGCTGGGGCCGACCACCCTCAAGCTCGACGATCGCCGCGCCGAGGCGATCCGCGAACACGGCCACATCGCCGCCGCCATCGGCAAGCGCGACGCGGCGGCGGCGGAAAAAGCCATGCGCCGCCATCTCAGCGCCGCCTTTGCCGCCCGGCTGGCGGTGATCGACACCGCCATATCGGGAAATCCGATCATGCCGCCCCCAAACGACCAAGGAACCGACCGATGAACATCGCCATTCTGGATGACTACCATAATGTCTCGGAGCGGATGGCGGACTGGAGCACGCTGCCGAGTTCCGTCAGGCTCACCGTGTTCAACGCGCCGATCGGCGATCTGGATGCCCTGGCCGAAGCCCTGGCGGATTTTGAGGTTTTGTGCGTGATGCGCGAGCGCACCCCCATCACCGCCGAGCTGATGCAGAGACTGCCCAAACTCGAACTGATCGTCACCACCGGCAAGCGCAACAACGCCATCGACCTTGAGGCCGCCCGGGCCCGGCGCATCACCGTCTGCGGCACCGACAGCCCCGGCCATGCCACTTCAGAGCTGACCATGGGGCTGATGCTGGCCCTGTCGCGGCGGATCATTTCGGAAAACCAGACCCTGTCGCAGGGCGGCTGGCAGAATTATCTCGGCCGCGATCTGAGCGGCGCCACGCTGGGCCTGCTCGGGCTCGGCCGGCTCGGCGGCCAGGTGGCCAGGCTCGGCCAGGCCTTCGGCATGCGCACCATCGCCTGGAGCGAAAACCTCACCGAGGCCCGCGCCGCCGAGCTCAATGTGACCCGTGTCGAGAAAGACGAGCTGTTCAGCCAGGGCGATTTCATCTCCATCCATCTCAAATTATCGGCGCGCACCACCGCCCTTGTCGGCGCGGAGGAATTGCGGCTGATGAAGCGCGACGCCTGCCTGATCAACACATCGCGCGGCCCCATCATCGATAGCAGGGCTCTGGCCGACGCCCTCACCAGCCGCCGCATCGGCGGCGCCGCGCTCGATGTGTTCGATGTGGAGCCACTGCCCGCCGACAACATCCTGCGCGACATTCCCAATCTGATCCTCACCCCTCATATCGGCTATGTCACCCGCGAGACCTATCAGGTGTTCTACAGCCAGACCGTCGAGGCGATCGCCGCCTATCTGGACGGCAAGCCGATCCGGTTGTTGACATAATGAGCGAGCCGGCATCGCAGATCAGCCGCCGCGGCCTGCCGCCGCAAGCCACCACCATTCTGCTGGCCATCGGCGGCGCCATCATCTTCTCGCTGGCCAATCTACCCCTGCCGCTGCTGCTGGGGCCGATTTTCGGCTGCCTGATCGGCGCGCTGCTGGGCCTGCCCCTGAAGGGCGCCGGGCAGATCTCGGTCGGCATGCGCACCATTGTCGGCGTCGCGGTCGGGGCCTCGGTGACCCCGGCCCTGTTCGCGCGCCTGCCGGAAATGGCGATGAGCGTTTCGCTGATTCCGTTCTTCATTCTGGTCATCGGCCTGATCGGCTATCCCTGGTTCCGCAAATTCTGCGGCTTCGATCATGCCACCAGCTATTATTCAGCCATGCCCGGCGGCCTGCAGGACATGCTGGTCTTCGGCGAGGAAGCGGGCGGCGATCCGCGTGCCCTGTCGCTGATCCACGCCACCAGGGTGATGGTGATCGTCAGCGCGGCGCCGTTTCTGTTGCAATATCTATGGGGCCTGTCCCTCGACCACCCCCCCGGCGAGCCGGTGAGCGC
>PKTQ01000038.1 GCA_002869085.1 Hyphomicrobiales bacterium
CGGCGGTCTCCGGCGCGAGGCCGGGCTTTAACGCGCCCACGGCCTCGAGCCGGCGGCAGGCGCCGATCATCGCGGAGACCAAACTGTCCTGTTTTTGCAGCAGATAATGCTGCAACTCGCCCGCTTCGCGGCTGAACTCGACGATGAACAGCACGATCGACAGCGCCTGTCCCGCCCGGTGATCATTGACCATGGTCGCGAGGATATCTTGGAGCGCGGCGCGAAACGCCGCCGCCGCCCCCTGGCCCGGCAGAGCGTTCAGATTGCCCACGAAGCGCTGGTGATGCGCCTCGGCAAAACGGTCCCAGATCTGCCGCACAATCTCGTCCTTGCCTGAAAAATGCCAGTAGATCGCGCCGCGGGTCATGCCGGCATGGGCGGCGATCTCCTGCAAGCTGGTGCGCGAGGTCCCCTTTTGCAGGAACAGCTCCGCCGCCGCGTCCAGCAGGGCGTGACAGGTTTTTTCCGCCTCTTCCTTGGTCCTGCGCGCCATATTCGCCCGAACTCCGCCTTGCGCTGTGTGATCAATATGTCAGCCCGCCGGGAAATCGAAAGCGCGGCTGCTGAAATGAGTGGACATTATACATACAAGAATGTATGTGACCAGAGAAATATCGGCAACAAGCCCTTTGGGCGTCATGAGCTCAGCCCAATCCCGGCATCCGGCGGGTGACATTGGCACGGGAGATGAGGGTGCTATGCTGCCGAATCAAGCAAGCAAGGAGGCGGCCGGCGATCATGACGGGTCTGTTTATGCAAAATGGCGTTGGCTCACTGAAAGCCGCCCTTGGCCTTGCCATGCTCATCGGCGCCGGCCTGCTGCTGTCCGGCTGCGATGACAGCGCCTCGGGCGTGGCGCGGCCAGGCAGCCTGCGTCCGGTCAAGATCGCCATCGCCCAAAGCGCCGCCGGTCTGCGCACCCGCACCTTTCCCGGGGTCACCGAGGCGGCCCGCAAATCGACCCTGACCTTCCGGGTCGGCGGTCTGGTACAGCGATTGCCGGTCAAGGCGGGGCAGAAAATCCGCAAGGGCGAGCTGATCGCCGGGCTGGATGAAATCCCCTATCGCAATGTGGTCAGGGACCGCGAGGCCAAATACCAGCTCGCCAGGGCCCGCCATGACCGTCAGGTCGTTCTGTTCGGCAAGAAGCTGATTGCCAAATCGAGCCTCGATGAGGCCGAGGCCGCCCTGAAGGAGGCCCGGGCCGCTCTTGACAATGCGCGCCTCGACCTGAAGCATACCAGCCTGCGCGCCCCTTATGATGGTCTCATCGCCAGGGTGCATCTGGACAATTACCAGAATGTTGCGGCCAATGCCCCGGTGGTGACCATGCAGGGCGCGGACAAGATCGACATCGTGTTCAGCGTGCCCGAGCAATTGCTGCTGCGCGCCCGGCGCGGCCAGGCCGCCAAAACCCCGTTCAAGATCCGCTTCGATACCGACACCGAGCGCGTGTTCATCGCCCGTTACCGCAAGCACGATTCCATCCCCGACACCGCCACCCGTTCCTATCGGGTGGTGCTGGAAATGCCCAATCCGGAGGATTTGCTGATCCTGCCCGGCATGAGCGTCACCGTCGAGGCCGATCTCAGCGCGCTGGAGAAGGACAGCGGCGCGCCGGGCGTGCTGGTGCCGGTCGAGGCGGTGTTCGAGCAGGACGGCAAGACCTATGTCTGGCGTGTCGATGACGGCGATGTCAGCCACAAGGCCACGGTCATCGCCGCCGGGATCGAGGGCCGGCATATCCGGCTCACGGGCGGGCTTGAAGCCGGCCAGCGCGTCATCGCCGCCGGCGTCTCGCAGATCACCGAAAACATGCGGGTGCGGCCCCTCACCAAAGAGCGCGGGCTTTAACCCGCGCCGCGACAGCGAGCATCTGCCATGACCCTGACGGAATACACCATCCGCAACAAGATTGTCAGTTGGACCGTCACCCTGCTGCTGGTGGTCGGGGGCCTGATCGCCTTTCTCGGTCTCGGCCGGCTCGAGGACCCCGAATTCACCATCAAGAAGGCGGTGGTCGTCACCGCCTATCCCGGCGCCTCGGCGCGCGAGGTCGAGGAAGAGCTGACCCTGCCGATCGAAAACGCCATCCAGCAACTGCCCTATGTGGATCATATCACCTCGATCAGCTCGGCCGGCCTGTCCCAGGTCACCGTGGAGATGAAGAGCTTCTACCGTAAGCATGATCTGGCCCAGATCTGGGACGAGATGCGCCGCAAGATCAGGGATATGGAAGCCGGCCTGCCGCCCGGCGCCGCAAAACCCACCATCAATGACGATTTTGCCGATGTCTATGGCATGTACTTCGCCGTCACCGGCGAGGGCTATGATGACGGCGAGCTGGCCGACTATGCCGATTTCCTGCGCCGCGAACTGGTGCTGGTCGAAGGGGTCGGCAAGGTAGCCATTGGCGGACGCCGCCAGCAGCAGGTGGTGCTGGAGATCAACCGGGCCAAGCTCAGCGCCCTGAACCTGCCGCCAAGCAGCCTGCGGCAATTGCTGCAAGCCCAGAATCTGGTCAGCGATGCCGGGCGCATCCGGGTCGGCAATGAATATATGCGCATCCAGTCCACCACCGCCCATCAATCGGTCGCCGATCTGGCCAATCTGATGCTCGGCCGGGCCGGGGGCCGCATCATCTATCTGTCCGATGTGGCCAATCTGTCCAAGAGCTATCAGGACCCGCCGAGCCACCTCTACCGCTTCAATGGCCGCCCGGGCCTGACCCTCGGCGTCTCCTTCACCAGCGGGGTCAATGTGGTCGAAATCGGCAAGGCGCTGCGGACAAGATTGAGCGAGCTGGAATCCGAGCGGCCGATCGGCATGAGCGTCAGCACCATTTACGACCAGCCGGCCCAGGTCGAGAAATCGGTCAATGCCTTCCTGGTCGGTCTTGCGCAGGCGGTGGCCATCGTCATCGTGGTGCTGCTGGTCGCCATGGGCCTGCGCTC
>PKTQ01000320.1 GCA_002869085.1 Hyphomicrobiales bacterium
ACATCACGCGCATCGACGGAGGCTTCGCGTATGAGCCAGTCGAAATGGTCGGTCAATGAACGCACCCTGTTGCTCTCCCGAAATGTCAGATAGAACTGGCCAACATAGATGACAGCCAGATTTGGACCGAAGATTGTGATCGGGGCGCTGTAAACCTGATGGGCATCAAACAGGAACATGCGAAGTCGGGGATATAATTTCGCGTGCGTGTCGGCAATCAACTGCAATTGGTCCCGGCGGATTTTTCTCGATAGCCCTTCATAATAAGCCGTGCCCTTGGCACAGGCATGAAGCTCATGCAGAGGAAGGGCGATTTCGTAATCGGAAACCCCCGAGAGCAAGAACGCCAATTGTTCTTTCATCGCTTCGATGGCACGGCCGGCATGCTCATCGCCAAAGGAAGAATATTCCCAGTCCAGCATGGATTCCGATTTCAGAATGTCAGGCAGCGTCGCGGGGACATGGCGGATTTTGTAGCCACCGGATTCCTTATGCCATTCAAGAATTTGCGAGTCCGCCGAACTCCGCTCAGCCTGGGTCAAAGCCATGGCCGCCGATATGATGTCACCTGGCCGCTCCGGCCTGTTGGTCAGGCCAAGCAGCCAATCCGTACTGACACCCAGCGCGGTTGCGATATCGCCGGCGAGCTGTGCGTTGGGCAGGCGAGGTTCGTTCTGTTTCAGCAATTGCCCGATGGTCGAGCGGTCGACCCCGATCCGGCGCGCCAGTTTGCTGCGGGTATATTTCTGTTCTTCCATGGCGCTGCCAAGGCGCTCTGTGAAGATTGCCGATCGGTCACGTTTGTCCATAATAATCTCGTGATGGGATTTAAGTCTGCATATTGGATTTTATGCAGCAAAAATACAAAATGTCCACATTCCAACATAGATGCTATGGGTTGCCCGCTAACAGAACATCATCTCAGGGCTGGCAATGGATACAAATATCAGGCTCGTCGCCAAATCAATCACCTGGCAAATCATGGGTTTATGCGTGATGACGCTTATCGGCTATTTTTTTACAGGTTCATTCTCAGCAGGCGGAGCCATGGCAATTATCGGGGCGGTCACCGGCTTCATCGGATTTATTATCCATGAAACCGTATGGTCGCGAATTGGTTGGGGCCGAAATTAACGCAGCATATTCCCGGCCATATGCCTGGCGACAAGGCCGCGATGGCCAGCATGACAATTGTACCCCCCCACCGCGATGCGGCCAGGATCGTGGATTCCGCCCCCTAATCCAGCCCCTCGAGTTCGTCGATGAAGCCGGAGATCATCTCGAGGCCGCGGCTCCAGAACACCGGCTCGCGGGCATCGAGCCCGAACGGGGCCAGCAGCTCGGAATGATGCTTGGAGCCGCCGGCGCCGAGGAGCTCGAAATAGCGCCCGGCGAAGCCCTCGGGGGCCTCGGTATAGGCCGCATAGAGCGAGTTCACCAGGCAATCGCCAAAAGCATAAGCATAGACATAGAACGGCGAGTGGATGAAATGGGGGATGAAAGCCCACAGGGTCTCGTAACCGGCGCCGAGATGAATGGCCGGGCCTAGGCTCTCGGCCTGGACCTCCATCCACATGGCGCTGATCTGATCCGAAGTGAGCTCGCCCTTGCGCCGGGCGCCGTGCAATTTTCGCTCGAAGCGATAAAAGGCGATCTGGCGCACCACCGTGTTCAGCATGTCCTCGGTCTTGGCGGCCAGCATCGCTTTCCGCGCCGATTTGTCCTTGGCGCCGGCCAGCAGCGCCCGGAAGGTGAGCATTTCGCCGAACACGCTCGCGGTCTCGGCCAGCGTAAGCGGGGTCGGCGCCATCAGCGCGCCCTGCCCGGCGGCCAGCACCTGATGCACACCGTGGCCGAGCTCATGGGCCAGGGTCATCACATCGCGGGTCTTGCCCTGATAGTTGAGCAGCACATAGGGGTGGACGCTGGGCACGGTCGAGGCGGAAAAGGCGCCGGGGGACTTGCCGGGCCGCACCGGCGCGTCGATCCATTTGCGGTCGAAGAATTTGCCGGCGATTTCGGCCATTTCCGGGGCGAAGCCCGCATAGGCGCCAAGCACCGTGTCTTTGGCCTCGTTCCAGGGGATCAGGCGCTCGTCCGCCTCAGGCAGCGGGGCGTTGCGGTCCCAATGTTCGAGCCGGTCCATGCCGAGCCATTTGGCCTTCAGGGCGTAATAGCGGTGCGAGAGCTTGGGATAGGCCTCCACCACGGCGGCCTCGAGCGCATCGACCACCTCTTTTTCGACCCGGTTGGCGAGATGGCGCGAATCGGCGATGTCGTCGAAATGGCGCCAGCGGTCGGAGATCTCCTTGTCCTTGGCCAGGGTGTTGCTGATATGGGTGAAAATGCGCAAATTCTCGCCCAGCACCCCGGTCAGCGACAGGGCGGCGGATTTGCGTGTTGCGGCGTCGGGCGAGGACATCAGGTTCAGCACCGGGGCGATGGTCATCTCCTCGCCGTCCACATCGAAGCGCAGGCCCGCGATGGTCTCGTCGAACAGGCGGTTCCAGGCGCTGTAGCCGGTGACCGATTTTTCGTGAAACAGGCGCTCCACATCCTCGGGCAATTGGTGCGGGCGCTCCTTGCGGATGTCCCTCAGCCAGGGCTCGTAATGAGCAAGGGCGGCTGATTTGAGCGCGCTTGCAAGCTCGTCATCGCTGATCTGGTTGAGCTCCAATTCATAAAACAACAGGCCAGAGCCGATCGTATTGAGGCGCTCCTGAATATCGCCGAGGAATTTG
>PKTQ01000290.1 GCA_002869085.1 Hyphomicrobiales bacterium
ATCAAAACGGATAACCATCATCTCGTTCAAGAGATGCGCCGCTCCCAATTCAGTTCCCTGATATTGGGGGCGGTGTCAGATCAAATCGAGTCTCATACATCTAAAGAGATATCTCTTGGGAGCAATTCTGCACTGAGTGCCTGCTCGACCCCCTCCTCTCCCGCTTGAACGATAATCCGTTGCCGCAATTCTTGAAGGTGAGTTCCCGGCATAAGCACTGCTGAAAGTATTTTTCTATCTAGGCCAAATTTCTCACCAGTTCGAAGCGCCAACATCCTCCCTGCCTGCTCAGAGAGGAGTTCGAGTTTGCGCTCATTCTCAAACTCATTTTTGGAACTTTCCATCAAATCGACTATTTGAGCTGGCAAGTCTTCTTCAACCACAAGTCAATACCTAACAAATTTCATAGACTGCTTGTCCAAGCTTAGGGCAAATCTTCATCCAAGATCATTAGTCCCGAATCTCGCAGCATTTGTTCTATCTTTTTAGAAGAATGGCGGGGCGCGCCATCTTTTCTAACCCAGTTCTGAAATGTCACCCCTTCAGGAAACCAGCGTTTCACTGTTGAGGCATTCACACCCAGCAGCTTTCCGATTTTTCGAAATGATGGGGTATCACCTTGCCTCACTATGTCGAGCGCTGCAAAAAGCGCTTTGTTACGTTTTGAAAGCGCAGACTGTTCTCTATCCCAAGGAGATACCTCTCCTCCAATCCGCTCTCTCAACAACACAATCAAATCTCGGTTAATCTCGAAAGTTTTGTTCCATTCAACTGCATCCAGCATCATGTTTACGAGATAATTTACAAGGGTATCACTGATAACATGGCCACGGCTAATAAGGTGCGTCTTTCCAGACTTTTCAGCTTCTTTTCTCTCGATGATTTTCTCCAACAGAAGCAAGCTTAACTCTGAAATGTCCTCCTGATCCGCATCAAGACAGCCCGCCACCAGCAGTGGAGGAATGCCTAATCGTTCCAGCTCCTCTTCATTGCCGAACAACCACTCAAGGCTACTGGATATTGCAATCTCGATAACTGTATCTGGATTTGATCGCCGCAAGCGAACGTAATTCTCAATGGTTGGGTTCTGCTTGAACTCCACCGTTAAAGGCCCCCAGCTTGGCTCTTTTATAGGTCCAGAACTAGCATCTGAAAAAGAACCAACATCTTGATCAATCTTATCCTCTTTATCATCTGTCATAACACTATTTGTATCGCTTCTATTTGTTCTAGGCGGACCTGTTCCAATCATTCACCCCTGTCGCCCTTAAGCGGCACAACCTTACCTTTGCTCTCGCCTGCTAGGGCCCCAGCTATCCGCTCCCCAATCGCATCGCTGGCGGCTTTCAGCGGATCAGCAGACAGGTGAGCATAACGCGCCGTCGTCTGAGGTTGGGAATGTCCGAGTAGAGCGCCAATGACCGGCAGTGATGCGCCGCCAATCGCCCCTACTGAGGCAAAAGAATGCCGTAGATCATGAAGGCGCACATCATCCAGCTTGGCCTTTTTGCGAATTCGCCGCCAAGGTTTTTGCAGGTTGATGAGGCATGAGCCTGGCTTCTGTCCACAAATCACATGCGGATTGCCATCAACACGGGGGATACCATTCAGGACCTCTAAAGAAGGCGCATTCAGATAAATTGTCTTCGCCCCTGTCTTGGAGTCCGGAAGGTGCATGGCTCTGCTGTCCAAGTCGATGTAATCCCACTTCAGGGTCAGGATTTCATTCAGCCTTGCCCCTGTAAGCATCAGTAGGCGGATTGCCGCCACGGTCCAAGGCGTAGCCTTCTCACCCTCTTCGAATTCAGCAAGGGTGGAGCCAAGGCGTGTCATCTCCACCTCAGACAAAAATCGCTCCCGCTTCTTTTCTGGGTACTTCTCAATGTGACGGCAAGGATTAGAGCCATCAGGGCGTAAACCGTGCATTTCGGACCAGTTAAAGAACTTAGTGAGGAAGGCCACAGTCCGATTTGCTGCGTATGGTTTATCCCGCATGGAGTGATGTAGACGGGCTACTCTTGCCCTCGACACATCAGTGAGGTTCAGCTTGCCAATGTTGGGAAGAATATGAAGCTTGAAAGTGCGTTCGTATTCTTCAATCGATTTGGGTTTCAGTTTTGCCCGAACGTGTTCATTGAGAAAACGCTCGCCCGCATTGGCGACGGTAGGCGCTTTCCGCGCCCGGTCGCGAGCTTCAGATGGATCTTTGCCAGAGGCAACTACGCCAAGCAGCCGCTTGGCCTCTGTTCTTGCCTGTTCAGGGGTTAGAGGGCCATGGTGCCCAATAGTGTATCTCCGGGTGCGCCCCTTGCGTCCACCCAGCCGGTATTGGACAAGATATATCCGCCGACCTCTTGGGGTGACCTTCAAGCCAAATCCCGCCAAATCCGTGTCCCAAAGATATTCATCTCTGTCAGAAGGTCTTAAAGCATCAACGGATCGTTTGCTGATTTTCCCCTTGGCCATCTGTTCATCCTTGATGTGCGCTTACTGGGATGTGACAGTAAGCATATAGTAAGCACGGTGATGGCAATTACTATACACCTTCAGGAATAAACAGGAAAGTATATGATTAAAATTATTCGAGAAAATGATATTTCTGGAATGTCTAGGAACATGGAAAAATAAAGGACTTCAAAATTGTGGATCAGGAGGTCCCTTGTTCGAATCAAGGCAGCGGTACCAGAATTTCCAAAGGGTTGGGCGTTTGCGCCCGACCCTTTTTCTTTTGGGGTGCA
>PKTQ01000338.1 GCA_002869085.1 Hyphomicrobiales bacterium
CTGTCGGAGAGGGCAAGGCCGATGGTCTTGCTGCCAAGATCAATGCCGAGCACCCGGGCGCCGGCGGGCAGGGCGCGCAGCAGGGAGATGGGAGATGAGCTGTCAGTATCGGACATGAGCGCCTCTTAGGTGCCGGGGCGGGCAAAGTCAACCATGGGGCAGGGTGACTGCCCACAGGCTCAGCCGTCCCGGCCGCCGAGCGGGCGCACATATTTCTGTTCAAGCACCTCAGACCCCCATTGCCGGCCCCGATGTGATTCGGTCAGGCGAAACCCATGGCTCTCATAAAGCCGGCGCGCCGCCTCCAGCCCCTGGAAGGTCCACAGGTGAGTTTCGGCAAAGCCGCGCCGGTCGCAAAATTCCAGCGCCCGCCGCAGCAGCGCCCTGCCGGCGCCGCTGCCGCGCAGAGCCTCATCGACAATGAACCAGCGCAGATGGGCCAGATCGCCGCCCAGATCCTCGCCGTCAATGGCTATGCTGCCCCGGATGCGCGCGTCCTGCTCGGCCCGCAGCAGGAGATTGCGCGGCCGGGCGATGCGGGGGGCGAAGTCCGCGAGGCCGGCGGCCACCACAGCCTCGAAATCGGCGCCAAATCCGGCCTTGCCGGCATAATAGTCGGCATGCATCAGGGTGATGCGGGCAAGCAGGCCGGGCGTATAACCGCTGAGCAGGCGCGGGGACGGTGCGGCGGATGTGGGTGACGGCTCCGCGCCGCTGCCGGATTGGGGGCGGGCGGGCTGCGGCCGGCGGCAGGCGGTGAGGGCGCCGGTATAGCTTTCCATGCCATCGACGATCTTTCTTTGCTCAGGAGGGGGCAGCGGGGTCAGGGCGCGGATAATCTGGTCCTCGGCCGATTGGGCGATCACCCGGTGGCGCACATGGCCCTGCTGGGTCAGATGCAGATATTTGACCCGCGAATCCCGGGCCGAGGGCTGTTCCTCGATCAGGCCCTTGCGGATCAGCGACAGCAGCATGCGGCTGACGGTGGATTTTTCCAGCAGCAGAATATCGCTGAGATCGCGGGCGGTGATGTCGCTGGCCCTGGCGATTTCGATCAGGGCATGCACGCTGGACGGCGGCAGGCCGGAGCCGGCCAGAGTGCGGTTGAGAAAGCCCAGTTCGCGCACCAATTGGCGAGAACTTGAGCGCAGGCGGGCGATCAGGGATTTGGCAGGTCGTGGCATGGGCGGCAATCCGAAAAATAGTTGTATGATACAACTATATTCGGCTTTGTCATGGCTGGCAAGGGACGGACGGGTATTTCGTGGCCTGCCGGCGTGACCGGTTCCCGAGGCGCGGGAGAAGCTGCGACATCGGAACGAATTGACCCTGCTCCCCGGGGGGCGTAAAGATCAGCATATGACCTGTCTTTCTGATGTGATGAGCAATCAGCTGGCCGAAACGCTTGGACGCATCGGCCGCAAGATCAATGCGCCCGCCGGCACCCAATTGTTCCGGCCGGGTAGCGGTTGCGACATCTTTATTGTGGTGCTGACCGGCCAGGTGCGGGTGCAGATGGTGTCTGAGACCGGGCGCGAGATCGTGTTGTACCGGGTCAATCCGGGCGAGACCTGCGTGCTGACCACCTCCTGCCTGCTGACCAATTCGGATTATCAGGCCGAGGGTATCGCCGAAACCGATATCGAGGCGCATGTGATCGACTCGTCGGTGTTCAAGCAATGCCTGGCCGATTCGGAACCGTTTCGCGATTTCGTGTTCTCAACCTATTCGCGGCGCTTTGCCGATCTGATCGAGCTGATCGAGGAAGTGGTATTCCGCCGTATCGATATCCGCCTGGCGCGGCATCTGATGAAACTGTCGGATGAGAATGGCTGCGTCAACCAGACCCATCAGGAACTGGCGGTGGAACTCGGTTCGGCGCGCGAGGTGATCAGCCGCCAGTTGAAAGAGTTCGAACGCCGGGGCTGGGTCACACTTTCGCGGGGCAAGATCCTGCTGGAAAACTGCGGTCAGTTGCGCAACATCACCGGCGAAGCGCGCGGGTGATTTTATCACCGACAAGCCGCTGAAAATTTGAAATATACCGACATGTAGAGCTCGCCAGTCATTGATGCGCGATGCGCGGGCATTCGGCAACTCAAGCCATGGAGAAGAATAATGAAAACCAATGAAGGCTCAATTGACCGGATCATCCGCGTGATTGTCGGTCTTGTTCTGATTGCTCTGGTCTTTGTCGGCCCCCAGACCCCCTGGGGGTGGATCGGTGTTGTACCTTTGCTGACCGGTCTTATCGGCTGGTGCCCGGCCTATTCCCTGTTTGGCCTCAGCACCTGCCGTATCAAATAGACCTCAGCACGCCGCGGGTTGGGCGCCACCACCCTCCGGGTGCCCACCCATGCAACCCCTTTCCCGCCGGTCACATGTCACCCCCGTGGCCGGATCGGGAAGGGGGTTGTTTGGCTTTTAAGGCCGGGTTGCGGCTGCAATAAGCGATCCGTCCGGTTCCACGGCCCTTCATGCCGTCATTTGCCGCCTGAGCCTTAAGGCGGATCAAAAGCCTCGCCTGAAAATCCATTGAGAAAAACACTAAAAACGGGTATAATAACCTATCCGTAAACGCGATCCGTGTGGCTTTGCGGGCGGCCAGACATGGCTACCGGACATTGCGACCGGACAATGCGACCGGGCAATGCGACCGCACAATGCGACGGAGCAATATTGAGCCGGCGCTCAAACCAGCCGGCCGCAAACGGGGGACAGCATCATGCCGAACA
>PKTQ01000335.1 GCA_002869085.1 Hyphomicrobiales bacterium
ATATGCTCCTCCTGGAATTCCTCCCAGGCATCGCCCTCATCGGGGAAATGCCAGGAACAGTCGATCACGATCAGGCCGGGGTCGGCGAGATGATCGCGCAGCCATTCGGTTTCGACAAAATGCTTGAGACTATCGGCGGCAACGGCATCCATGCGGGGGTCCTTTTCAGACGGGTCAGGCAAATTGAATTCGCACGCGGCGGTTCTTGCCGCCCTTCTTTTCGATCTTGGTCACGACCAGCTTGCCGATTTCGCCGGTGCGGGCCACATGGGTGCCGCCGCAGGGCTGCAAATCGCAATCGGCAATTTCGATCAGCCGCACCCGGCCGGAGCCGCGCGGCGGCTGGACCGACATGGTCTTGACCAGTTCGGGCCGGGCATCCAGCTCTTCATCAGTGATCCAGCGCATGGACAATGGATGATCCTCTTCAACCAGCCGGTTCAACTCGTCCGTTATGGCGGCCTTGTCCAGCCCGGCCTCGGGAATGTCGAAGTCGAGCCGCCCGGTGCCTTCGCCGATCGAACCGCCGGTCACCGGATAGTCCAGGACCGCCGACAGCAGGTGCAGCGCCGAATGGATGCGCATATGCGCATAACGGCGCGGCCAATCAAGCGACAAAGTCACCGTCTCGCCGGCGGCGGGCAGGTTGTCCGCGCTCTGGGGCACATGGACGATGTCGCCGCTGTCGCGGTCATAGACCGTGGTGGCGATGGCGATGCTTTGGCCCGAGGCGGTCTCGATCATGCCGCTGTCGCCGGGCTGGCCGCCGCCAGTGGGGTAGAATATGGTCTGATCCAGCAGAATGCCGCCGCGCTCATTCACCGCCGTCACGGTGGCGGTGCAGCTCTTGGCATAGGAATCTTCGCGGAAAATCTCTTTGGTCATGGTCATGTCCTTAATCTGAGGTCGAGACTCACTCGAATAAATCGGGCAGTTCGGTGTCCGGCTGCTCGAGCCAGGGCGGGGCGGGGAGGTTTTTAGAACGCAGGAATTCCGGGTTGAACAATTTGCTCATATAGCGGTTGCCATAGTCGCATAGCATGGTGACGATGGTGTTGCCGGGGCCGAGGCTGCGGGCCAGGCGGATGGCGCCGGCCACATTGACCCCGCTGGAGCCGCCGAGGCAGAGCCCCTCGCTGTCCAGAAGGTCGAACAGCACCTCCAGCGCCTCAGCGTCGGGGATCTGATAGGCCCGGTCGACCTCCAGCCCTTCAAGATTGGCGGTAATGCGGCCCTGGCCGATGCCTTCGGTGATGGAGGAGCCGGAGGATTTGAGCTCACCGGTGGTGTAATAGCTGTAGAGCGCCGCTCCCATCGGGTCGGCAAGACCGGTGATCAGCTCCGGCTTCTTGGCCTTCAGCCCGGCCGAGACCCCGGCCAGGGTGCCGCCGGTGCCGACGGCGGCGATGAAGGCGTCCACCTTGCCATTGGTCTGGGTCCAGATTTCCTCGGCGGTGGTTTCGATATGAGCCTGGCGGTTGGCGGTGTTGTCGAACTGGTTGGCCCACATGGCGCCGGCCGGGTTGACCTTGTTCATATGGGCGGCAAGCCGGCCGGAATAGCGCACGTAATTATTGGGGTTCTTATAGGGGGCGGCCGGGACCTCGATCAGCTCGGCGCCGGCGAGGCGCAGCATGTCCTTTTTTTCCTGCGACTGGGTGTCGGGGATGACGATCATGGCGCGGAAACCCATGGAGCGGCCGATCAGCGCCAGGCCAATGCCGGTATTGCCGGCGGTGCCCTCGACGATGATGCCGCCGGGCTTCAGCGTGCCCTTGGCCATGGCGTCGCGGATCATATAAAGGGCGGCCCGGTCCTTGACCGACTGGCCGGGATTGAGAAATTCCGCCTTGCCCAGGATTTCACAGCCGGTCAGCTCGGAGGCATAGCCGAGTCGGATCAGGGGGGTGTTGCCAACAACTTGGGATAAATCGCGCTTGATCTGCATGTGCCGCCCCCCTGCCGGGTTGAAAACTGGGGAGGGTTGTCTCCCGCTGCCTGCACAAGACTTAATCAGTCCGCCGGGGCGGATCAAGTGAATGCTTGCCGGATCGGCCGGTGTCTGGCGGCGCTTTGGCGCTGCCTGCCGGCAATGGATTGCCTATTGTTTATAATGTGTATAAATTATGGCAATAAGAACGGCAAAAAGGCAGTATTTTCAGACTGTCGGCAACAGGGTGGGTGTTTCATGTCTCGCAGGGTCGGGGCGGCGTATGTGTGTGTGTTGGTACTCCTGTTGCCCGGATTGGCGCTATGGGCGGGCGCGGTGCATGACGCTGCCGCTGCTCCGGTTCAATCCACATCCGGCCAGTCGCGCTCCGCGATGGAAGCCCAAAGGGAAGCCCTGTTCCAGCGCATGCTGGATAATCCGGCCGATCTTGATGCCGCCTTTGCCTATGCGGCCATATCCAGCAAACTTGGGGATTTCGAAGGGGCGATCACCGCCCTGGAGCGGATGCTGATCTTCGCGCCGGATCTGGCGCGGGTGCAGCTTGAGCTGGGGGTGCTTTATTACCGGCTCGGCGCCTATGCCACCTCGCGCGATTATTTCCAGAAGGCGGTTTCCGGCGACAATGTGCCCGATGAAGTGCGGGCCAGCGTGGCGCGCTATCTGGCTGAGATCAGCAGCAATGAAAAACGGAACAAATTCAGCGGTTCGGCCTTTGCCGGGGTGAAATATCAGACCAACGCCAATGCCGGCCCCGCTTCCAGCCAGATCAATATTAATGGCATC
>PKTQ01000056.1 GCA_002869085.1 Hyphomicrobiales bacterium
CACAGCGCGCAGTCGATCTCATGTCCGTGCTGGCGGATGAGTTCGATGGCTTCGGCGCCGTCATTGGCCACGCGGATTGTTTCGGCGCCGCGTTTCTTGAAAAACGAGGTCGCCACGGCGCAGATCAGCGGGTCGTCATCGATAATCAGGACATTGCGTCCGGGGGCTGCGAAGGCGTTCATAAGGGGACCGAATATGAGTCTGAGTTCAGAATGTTAATGATGATAAACAGTTAGCTTCAGTAGCATGCTAGCCCGATAGATTTAATGATCCGTGAAATTGCCGCGCTTGGCCGCGCCGCCGCTGTCCTTCTGCGGGCCGGCGAGCGCATTTTAATCAAATACTTACGCTTTCAGCCTTAATCTGACTGCTGATCGGGTGGGGTGGGGCTGCCTGATTTGACATATCTTCAAATCACATTGGTCAATGCCGCCAGGCCTCCATGGATCATCGCAACCAGATATCACCGCAGAAATCGATCCGGCGCCGGCTGGTGCGGGTGGTTCTGCTCGGCATCATCAGCACCGTCCTGCTGACGCTGATGGTTCTGACCTGGGGTGAAACCCGTCAATTCAATGAAGGCAAATTGCAGCAAGTACGGGCGACGGCGCATATCTTCGCCTCGGCGGTCGCCGATCCGCTGGCCCAACGCGACCGGGTCGGCGCCCTGAAGGTCATCCGCGCCATCTCCAAATTGCCGACATTCCTCAACGCCAGGATCATTGACCGGGAAGGGCATGTCTTTGCCCAATTGGGCGAAGCGATTCTCTTGCAAAGCCAGACAGGCAAAGCCCTGATATTAAGGGATAATTTCCAGGCCAGCGTGCCAATCATCAAGGGCGGGCGGATGATCGGCGAATTCAGTGTCACCATGGATTCCAGCGATCTGCTCAATCGTCTGCTGATGAACCTGTTCTATGCGTTCCTCGTTGCCGCCTTCGCCGGCGCCGTGGGCATTGTCATCACGGTTCGTCTGCAGGCGCGGATCACCCGGCCGATCAGCCAGTTGACCCAAAGCATGGACGAGATCCGCAAGACCCATGATTTTTCGCATATCGTCGAGCGCAATTCCGATGACGAGACCGGGCTGATGGTCGATGCGTTCAATGACATGATGCAGCGCATTCGCGAGCGCGACCAGCGCCTGGCGGCCCACCGGGCCAATCTGGAGAACGAGGTCAAAAGCCGCACCCGCGAACTCAGCGTCGCCAAGGACATGGCCGAGCAGGCCAATGCCGCCAAATCGAGCTTCCTGGCCACTATGAGCCATGAAATCCGCACCCCGATGAACGGCATTCTGGTGATGGCCGAATTGTTGTCCCGTACCGATCTGGCGCCGCCGCATCAGCGTTACGCCGATGTGATCGTGCGCTCCGGCGAAAGCCTGCTGGCGATCATCAACGATATTCTGGATTTCTCCAAGATCGAGGCCGGCAAGCTCGAACTGGAACAAATCGAGCTGGATCTGGCCGAGACGGTCAATAATGTGGTCTCCCTGTTCTGGGAGAAGGCCCATGGCAAGGGGCTCGACATCGCCGCCTATCTCGAGCCGGACGTGCCGGACATCATACTGGGCGACCCGGTGCGGATCAGCCAGGTGCTGTCCAACCTGGTCAATAATGCTCTCAAATTCACGAGCGACGGCCATATCATGATCGCGGTGCGGCAGATCCGGCGCGGCATGGGCGGGGAAGTCGCCCTCGAGTTCAGCGTCAGCGATACCGGCATCGGCATCCCCGCTGACAAGATCGGTAATATTTTCAGCGCCTTTTCCCAGGTCGACCAGTCCACCACCCGCAAATTCGGTGGCACCGGCCTCGGGCTGGCGATCTGCAAGCGCCTGGTGGAGGCCATGCGCGGCGAGATCACCGTCACCAGCAAGGAGGGCGAGGGCTCCATTTTCAGCTTCACGGTGGAGACCACCGGCGAGGGCAGGGCCGCCGCGCCGCCACAGGACGGCGAGGCGCCGCTGCGCAGCGCGCTGATCGCCGATGCCGGCGAGGCCACCTCGCTTGCTTTGCGCGATTATCTGCGCGATCTGGAGGTTGATGGCGAAATCATCGACCCGGCGCGGTTAGAGGCGCATCTGGAACAGGGCGCCGATCTTCTGTTCGCCCCGCCTGAGCTCATCGAAAAGCGGCAAGGGGGCGAGGACCGGCTGAAATACACCATCTGCCTTGAGAGTCTGGGCGGCACCGGCGGCTCGGCCGTGCTGGAGAGCGATCTGGCCCAGGACATGCTCATGTGCCCCATCTCGCGCCAGGACATCACAGCGCTGCTGCAGCGTCTGCAACAGGGCAAGCCCAAGGGGCTGGCGCTGCTCGAGGCCAGCGCCTCCAAGGCCGCCAGGCTGCCGCGCTTTAGGGACATCCATGTGCTGGTGGCCGATGACAGCCCGGTCAATCAGGAAGTGGCCAAGGAGGCCCTGAAACAGCTCGGCATCGTGCCGGTGCTGGTCGCGGACGGCAAGCAGGCGCTGGAAACCGCCGCCGAGCAGGAATTCGACCTCATCCTGATGGATTGCAGCATGCCGGTGATGAACGGCTTTGACGCCACCCGCGCCATCCGTGAAGGGGAGGCGGAAAATGGCTGGCCGCGTGTGCCGGTCGTCGCCCTCACGGCGCATGTGGCCGGCGGGGTCGATGACGAATGGAAGCAGGCCGGCATGGACCGCTACATCACCAAGCCGTTCAATATTGGCAAGATCGCCGCCTGCATCGCCGA
>PKTQ01000249.1 GCA_002869085.1 Hyphomicrobiales bacterium
GAACGCCCCGGCGCACACAGAGCACATCACGGCGCCGCGCCGGTGCTGGGCGCGCAGCCAGTCATGCACGGGCAATGCCGCCTCGCCCCGGTTCCGGCCAAGGCTGGGCGGCAGGATCACCGCCGCATAAGGCGCAGGCTCGCCTTTCAAATCGGCTGATTCCAGCCGGCTGACCTCAAAGCGCTGGTCCCCCGGCGCTGCCAGCCGGTTGGCGATCAGAAACAGATCCTCAAGACCGAGAACCGCCGACATCTGGGCGTCCGGATAGACGAGAATGGCAATGGGAATGGAAGATTCACTCCGGGTCATCTGTCGGTTTTAGCATAGTATATGTCATTTACGCCAATGGATATCCGGGCCGCCGCTTGTCATATTCGAACCAACCGAACACAGGAGACCGATATGACCCAAAGCGCGCTTATCCTCATCGATATCCAGAACGATTATTTCGGCGACGGCAGATGGCCGGTCGAGGGCATGAAGCGCGCGGCGGCGAATGCCGCCCGCCTGCTGGCCCGGGCTCGCGAAACGGGACAGGTCATAATCCATATCCGCCATGAGATTCCCTCGGACGCGGCGCCTTTTTTCCGCCCCGGCAGCCAAGGCGCCGAAATTCACGGCTCGGTGGCCCCCATCAAGGGCGAGAAGGTGATCCTCAAGCACCGGCCCAACAGTTTTCAGGGCACCTCATTGCACCAGGACCTGCAGGCCGCCGGTATTACCGATCTGACCCTATGCGGGGCGATGAGCCAGATGTGCGTCGATGCGACAACCCGCGCCGCAGTGGATCTGGGCTACCAGGTAACAGTGATCGAGGATGCCTGCGGCGCCAAGGAACAGCAGTTCAACGGGGTCACGGTGGCGGCGGCGCAGGTGCATGCCGCCTTCATGGCGCCCCTGGCCATGAGCTATGCAAGGGTGATCGGCTGCGATGACTATCTGGCCGAAGCGGACTGAGCCGGCTTTGGCGGCATCAGGGGTTGATCAGCCCCTCCCTGACCGCAATGGCGACGGCCTGTTCGCGCGTGCGGGCCGCCAGCTTGCGGCGGGCATTGCTGATGTGGAAATCCACCGTCGGGCGGGTCACATTCAGCCGGTGGGCGATGCCGTCATTGCGCTCGCCCTTCGAAATCCAGGACAGGCATTCCTTTTCACGCGGGGTCAGCATCAACTTGCCCCGGCCGGTGTCCTGATGGATTTGCCTGATGTGATAATAGGCATAGGCGCTGATGAGAATGGCGTTGTTGCCATGGGCGGAAATGATCTTCCTGAATTCAGTGGCCTTCATATCCGCGCCAAGATGGATCATGCCCCAATCGCCGCCATGGCGGGAGTGCACGGGTATGGTCAGGCCCGCACTAAGCCCCTGCTGGCTCAACACGTCCAGCCAGATGTCCAGGGCGGCGGATGGGGCGCCGCGGGATTTGTAAAAAGCCTTGCCGCAAAATAACGGCTGGCGATTGCGGCGGCAATATCCGACCATCGGGTCGATCTCGGAGGGAATGATTTCCTCCAGAAACCGGGCCGGAACCCAGTCCGGCAAATCATGCGCCACGAATTGCGACGGGCTGCCCGGATCGACAGTCAGGCAAATCCTATCGATGCCGATAGGCTGCAAGGCCTGTCTCGCCTGGCCCAAAGCCTGATCGACCGATGTGGCTTCGTTGATCGAAGTTACGAAATCACTCGCATCATTCGAGAACAGTATTTCTTCGGATAATTGTGCCATTAATATATTTTTTTAAGCTAAATCCTATACAAAAATGCGTTCTATAGTTGTAACGCGCCACTTAAGATGGATGATAATCGGATATACAATATATATCCAGATTAAAGAATCATCATCCCTGATTTCACCCCCCAACCACTTGCGAATAACAATGTAGAACCAGAAAGAGCCCGCGTCACCCTATTGCAATCCCTAGGTCGAAACCCTGTTCTGAAATAATCATAGGGGCACGATTGGCGGCCTATTTGCGCCGCAGATTTTGTTCCCTGACCCAGCCATCGAATTCATGGGTCTGCATCTTGCACCATCCGTTCCGGCACTCGCCCATTTTCCAAAGGCCGCAGTTCCCATCGCTGCCGATGCCGATTTCCTGCGATTTCTCGCTGGCGCGCTCACGAAAGGTCACGATCTTATCCGGCGGCGCGGTGATGCAATATTCAAACTCCGCGCTCGTCGCCGGATCAGCCGCAAGCATGAGAAGAGCGAGGGGCAAGCAGACGGCACCGGCCGTCAACCGACATAACATTGACATGATTTGAGTTCCCAATCCTGACTGGTCGGCGCCGATATGATCATCTGGCCGATGGTCAGGGCATATGCGCGCGGGCGCAAGGCTCATATGGTCTGCCGGCTTTCACAATTCCGTGATGCCGATTGGGATTTGCTTTATATTTCAGGAAGAAAGCGCTGATTTTTCACGGACAGATTCAATCGTGTGCCACTGCCGCCGATCAAGGTCCGGGGCTTTGCCGAGCCGGTGAAAATCAGGGTGCTGGATGAGATGGGGAAAGTCTAAGCCGCTTGGCGGCTGATGCCCCGCCCCCGACCCGGCTCCGCCGGGATGCAGGCATCCAGGCAGGCCGCGCGGGGAGCGGGGCTGGGGAAGGCCCGCCTATTCAGGCGCGCCAGAAAGGCTTGTCGGCCTCAAAATCGGCAGCGGAGGGGCTGAGACCGATATCGTCGAGCTGGGCCATGGTCAGAGCCGCCAATTGCC
>PKTQ01000374.1 GCA_002869085.1 Hyphomicrobiales bacterium
CCCCCTGCCTTCCTATGTGATGGTCTGTCCCCAGCCGCTTCACTATGCAGCCTGGCGGCGGCAAGATTCGGATTAAGACAGCTATGGCAGATGGAGCCCGGGAATGAACATGCTCACCAATATCCGCTTCTGGATGGCCGGCCTTGTGCTGGCCGCCGTTCCCGCGGCGTCCATGCTGCGCGATCACGGCCTGCTGACACTCAGTGGCTGGCCTCAGCGGGTGGTTGATTCTTATGTGTTCTGGCGTGTACGGGCCATAGAGATGCTGGCGGATCTCACCATGATGCTGGCGGGAGCCCTTCGCGGCATGGCGGAGGATGCGGTCAATCTGATCGTCATTTTGCTGGCGCTCTATCTCGCCACCTTGCTGAGTGGCTCGAAATCACCCAAGGACGACGGCGACAACGCCGCCGAGACGGGAGAAATCGGCCGAAAATCCAGCGGCGACTGACGCCGCCAAACTGGCACGGACTGGATGAAGTTTTTTGAAATGTTGGGGCGAGCTCAAGCGAACCCAGCTCTTGCGACCCTGTTATTTCGCAAAATACAAATTTGCCGGCGAGGCGTCAACAGCCTCTAGGAATTTTTTCCTGAAACGACCCCAATTGGACGCACGGACCATAAATCCGCGCCGCCCCGGGTCTCATGAGCGGTGACTAGCATCGTCGTTTTGATTTTGCTTAGTGGGCGGCGATCGGCTTGCGCACAACCCGGGTGCGGGTCGTGGCATGCATGCCCGATTGCACCCTGGCTCTACGGCTCGAAGCCCCTTCCTGCTCGCTCATGGGCGAGGCTACGTTTCCAGGCTTGGGGTGCTTGCCCAATGCCGATACTGTTTTCACACTCATAACAACACTCTCCCTCCAACGCCCCCTCAAGCGCCAATCCGAGCCGTCATGCCTCCAGGCTAGATTCTACCTCAGCTTTGGTATTTTACAATCAAAATAATTTCAAAAAAGTTAGGATTATTTCAAATTCCACCGGTATTTTTTGCGATATTGTCAAATTGTTGCCATTATTCCGACACGGCCTCCGTTCAATGGGATGAACGGGCAACCATCGGCACCGGCCCGGCGCCGATGGCTCAATTTTCCGTCAATCGGTGGTTTTGCCCTCGTCCTCTTTGCCTTCTTCGCCTTTTTCGCCGGGTTCCTCGGTGCTTTCGAAGAACAGATTGCCCTCCTCGATAAACATCTTGTCGTCGGCATAAATATCCATCGGATCATTATCCGGGAAGGTGATCACACAGCCATTCATGCAGATATTTTCCAGGGTGTTCTTGGCCGGGACGGTCACGGTGCTGCTCTTGCCGTTCTCCTCGACAGTAAAGCTGTAATCGGTGCTGTCCTGATTGGCCAGCGAAGCCGCCTGAACGGCGGGAGCCAGCATCAGCATGGCGGTCGCCATTCCGGCCAGAAGGGTGATCGGTTTCATAATTCATGTCCTTTAAAGCTGGGGGGTAACCAATAAACCGGATTGATCATTTATCGGAATCTGACCATTGTACAAGCGAATATTTTTCGTCATTCATATCGATTTCTTCGATAGATAAAATCAGCGTTTTCAAGAGGGCAAAGCCGGGCTCCATCACAGGCGGATAGGCTCCTTTGCCCCCCCTGCCCCCGCATGGTTCTAATCGCGGGCGCGTGTCTGCCGGCGCTCTTCGCCCGGTCAGCGCCGCCGCGACATTTCCCGATAGAGCGCCTCGGGGCTGACGGCGATCTCGGCGGCCAGGCTTTTCCATTCGCCCCTCGGCGGCAGGCGGCCTTCATGAAGCTCGAGCCAGGCATTGAGCCGCTCGGCAACGGTTTTTCGGGATAATATCTCGCTGCGCAAGCGGGCTTTTTGCATCTCGGCGGCCAGATGCGCCGACCATTGCCGGGCAAATTCCGCATCTTCCCCGAGCCGCCGCTTCATGGAAGAGGTGGTTATGGCAGCGATCACGGACGGCATCACCGCCACGGCGTCGCAGTGATATTGGTCCGAATGAAGCGAGGCTTCGGCCATAATATCGCCCGGCCCCGCCCGCTGCTGAACAATCGGACGGCCATCGAGCTGGGCACGTTGCAATTCCACCCGCCCCTCCAGGACCAGATGCATCATGGTCACCTTGTCGTCGCGATGAAACAGATAAGCCCCGGGAGCCAGCTTTTGCCGACGGGCTGCCATCACAAGAAGTTGTTGGGCAAGAGGGTTAAACATGATCGCTATCATATGAGACAGGGGCAATATGGGACAAGCTGCGCATGACGGGAACCCCCGGCCAAGCATAAGCCAGCCCGGCACGCGGCCTCCACATTGCCGCGACCGGCCAATCAGAGGGAAATTCACACATGCCGAAATCCGGATTGATCATCGCCTTATCCTTAGTGCTGCCCCTGCTCTGGACCGGCAACACCAGGGCGGCGGATGAGCGCGAGCTGGTCAAGCTGCCGGCGATGATGCAGGCGCATATGCTGGCCAATATGCGCGACCATCTGGTGGCTCTCGATGCCATGCTGATGGCCCTTGCCGAGGGAAATGTGGACAAGGCGGCCAAGCTGGCCGAGAGCCGTCTCGGCATGTCGTCCCTGGAGCTGCACGGAGCGGCGCATATGGCCAAATTCATGCCCAAGGCGATGGCGGCCATCGGCACCCGGATGCATCATGCGGCCAGCCGCTTCGTGATCGCGGCGCGGAACGCGGAGCTGGAGCCGGGGCTGGAAGCGCAGCACAAG
>PKTQ01000105.1 GCA_002869085.1 Hyphomicrobiales bacterium
GCTTCGGATTATCAGACCTCGAAACACGCCATCAACCGGCTTTGCGAGTTCGTCCAGTCCGATCACGGCGAGGACGGCATCAAGTGCTTTGCCATTCATCCCGGCGGCGTGTCCACCGAGCTGGGCCGGTCCATGCCGGACGCCATGCATCAATATCTAATCGATAACCCGCAACTGGCCGCTTGTTTCGCGGTCTGGCTCTGCTCGGGCCGGGCCGACTGGGCCGCCGGCCGCTATCTCAGCGCCACCTGGGATGTGGACGATCTGACCGCGCTGAAGGATGAGATCCTGCGTGACGATCTGTTGGTCAACCGCCTGCGCGCCAAATTGTAATTCTGCATCCGATAAACCCTGCTCACCCTCCCATCGCCCTTAAATCAGACTCCCTGAGGGCGGTGGGGAGCGGGCCGGAACCGATTATCATTAAAAAAGGCGGGCAGGATCGGCCGAACTCATAATGCGAGCGGGCTGGTGCCGATTATCACTAATAAAACCTAAGCGGCTTCCGGCGCGGTGAAGCGCTTATATTGATGGGTCATGAAGGCGGTGGCGAACAGCGGCGCCAGCAGGTTGAGCAGGGGGATCGACACCAGACCGGCGATCACCAGCCCCGACAGGAAAACCCTCAGCCGGTATTTGCGGCGCAGCGCCCGCGCCTCGTCAATCGGGTGGTGGCGCATCGCGACCAGTTCGAAATATTCACGCCCAAGCAGATAGCCATTGGCCAGATAGAAGGCGATCACATTGATCCCCGGCAGGATCAGCATGATCAGCACGCCCAGATTGACCAGGATCACCACGAAGGTGAATTTGACCGCTACGAACAGCGATTGCGCCAGCGGTAATTCGGTGCCGGCCGGGTCATGCGGGTAATGGCGCGCCTCCACCGCCCCGGCGATCTCATCGAGGAACAGGCCGGCGAACAGCGAGGTCACCGGCGCCAGCAGGAACACCGCGCCGACCAGCGTACCGAGACCGGCCAGAATCGCCGCCACCGCCGCCAGCCATTCCCACGGCATCACCGCGAAACTGGCCAGCGCCGCCTGCACCCCGATGCCGATCACGATGAACAGGCCGATGGTCAGGCCGATCGAGCGCAGCAGCACCGAGCGGAAGGGCGGCGAGAACAATTGCGCCAGGGTTTTTTCGAGCGAATGCAGCATCCAGATCAACTGGTGTCGAGGCCGCGTGAAAACAACCGCGCCGGCCATAAAAATCCTGTTTCCGAAGCATTTGTTTGGCGAGAGCCTCTTGCGGTCGAATAGGATCATTCTGACGGAGCGAATTTGTTCCAAGGCCAAATCAAGGATCGAAGGGCGCACCTCATATACGCTCAAGAGACTTGACGCCGGATTTGGGGCAAATACGCCCGTCCTGTCACAGGCTTTTGATTGACGCCCAACCACAATCGAAAAATCTATCCATCATCGGTCGGACTGAGCCAATGGCGGGTTGATCCCGAATCGCATTTCGCCCGTTTCAACTCCGCAAAACCCCCACGTCAATCAACAAGCAGAATGGGTTCTATTTGATCGAAAGATGCTCTAATAAGACCGGCACGGAATGATTTCAGCCAATAAGGAAATGCGGGATGCCGGACAGCCAGTTTGACGTTTTGGGAATCGGAAATGCGATCGTCGATGTTCTGGCCCGCGCCGATGAGGCGTTTCTGGCCCAGCACAGCCTCGTCAAGGGCACCATGCGGCTGATCGATGAACATCAGGCCCGCCAGCTCTATGAAGAAATGCAGTCCGGGGTCGAGTCCTCCGGCGGCTCGGTGGCCAACACCATGGCCGGCATCGCCGCGCTAGGCGGCCGGGCGGCGTTTATCGGCCGGGTGCGCAACGACCAGCTCGGCGATATTTTCCGCCATGACATCACGGCGATCGGCGTGCATTTCTCCACCCCCGCCGCCACCTCCGGGCCGGCGACCGCCAAATGCCTGATTCTGGTCACCCCCGACGCCGAGCGCACCATGAACACCTATCTCGGCGCCAGCACCGCGCTCGGCCCGAGCGATGTGGACCCGGATCTGGTGGCCGCTTCGAAGATCACCTATCTGGAAGGCTATCTGTGGGATCCGGAGGAGGCCAAAAAGGCTTTCATCCAGGCTTCCGGCCTGGCGCACCGCTCCGGGCGCAAAGTGGCGCTCAGCCTGTCGGACCCGTTCTGCGTCGATCGCCACCGCCGCGAATTCCGCGAGCTGGTGGCGGAGGAAATCGACATTCTGCTCGCCAATGAAGAAGAGATCAAATCGCTCTATGAAGTGGAGCATTTCGACGAGGCCCTGCAGCTTGTGCGGGGCGAATGCGAGCTCAGCGTTCTGACCCGTTCGGCAGCGGGCTCGGTGATCGTCAATGGCGAGGAAACCCATGTGATCAACGCCGCCCCGGTCGACGAGGTCCTCGACGCCACCGGCGCCGGCGATCTTTTTGCCGCCGGTTTCCTGCACGGTTATGCCAATGATTTCGACCTGGTGCGCGCCGCCAGGCTGGGCGCCCGCACCGCCGCCGAGGCCATCAGCCATTTCGGCGCCCGCCCCGAAACCGACCTCAAGGCCTTTATCGAGCATCTGTGAGCCGCGCCGCCCATATCCGAATCCCGTTATGGTGCGGATGTTTGGAATTTGTTCACCATTCGGCCATAGAGTCATCATCGGATTTCCGCTTGATAAGGATGTGATTCCGATGACTGCCTTCAAATGTGTGACTATGGCTGCCCGCACCCTGGCCGCTGCGCTGCTATTGATCGCCCTGCCATATATTGCCCATGCTGAAAGGCACGATCTCGATCTGACCATCGACATTGCACAATTGCTGAAGCTGAAACGCCCGGCGGCGACCATCGTTGTCGGCAATCCTTCGATCGCCGATGCCACGGTGCGCAGCGGCACTCTGATGGTCCTGATGGGCAAGAGCTATGGCAGCACCAATCTGATCGCCCTTGACGGAGCCGGCCAGGAAATCGTCCATCTCAATCTGACCGTCAGCCCGCCCGAATTCCGCACCCTCAGCCTGTTCCGGGGCACCAATCGCGAATCCTATTCCTGCAACCCCCGCTGCGACCGGGTGCTGGCCCTGGGTGACGACATCAAGAAATTCAAGGACCTGAATGACCAATACCGAGTGAAAACCGAAAACGCCCTCGGCGACGGTTCATCCTCCTCGGGCGGCGGCAGCCCGCAATAGGCCGCTTCGGTGCTCTGTGGGGGCTACCGCAGCCCCTCATCAGGCCGGCTGGGCGAATCCGCCGGCAATCGGCCGCTGCCGGTGCGCCATTTGACAACAAACGGCGAATCAGGACCAAATGCCGACAATCGGCATATATTTTGGTCAAGAATATATCAGCATATACAATCCCATAAGAGTTGACGGCTCAAGTCATGACTTAATGACAATAAGCTGTCATTATAGCGGAGCTCAAGGGGTATGACCGTCTCATACCGGTCATGCCCCGCATCAGCCGCCCGCAAAGCCCGGCCAATGCCCCCCAAAGGCCCTGGTCTGCGGCCCTGCTCATGGCTTGCCGGGCGAGCCTGGCACTATTTTTGTTTAAATATGCGAAAAATGTGATATTTTGTCGCGGACAGAATTTCATAATTCCAGGGAAGGGACACAATTCATGAGCGATGCTTCAAACACCAAAAAGATGACCATCATCGTCACCAAGGGCACATTGGACTGGGCCTATCCGCCGTTCATTCTGGCCACCACCGCCGTGGCGATGGATGTCGAAGTCAATATGTTCTTCACCTTCTATGGCCTGCAGCTCCTGAAGAAAAATCTCGACCATCTGCAAATCTCCACCCTGGGCAATCCGGCCATGGAAATGCCGATGATGGGCATGCACATGACCATGCCCAACCTGATGTCGGTGATTCCGGGCGTCGATGCCATGGCGTCGAAAATGATGAAGAAGATGATCAAGGACAAGGGCGTCGCCTCGGTGACCGATCTGCGCGAGGCGGCGGTTGAGATGGACGTCAACATGATCGCCTGCCAGATGACCATGGATCTGTTCGAGTGGGAAAAGACCGACATGATTGACGGCATCGATCTGGGCGGCGCCGCCTCCTATATCGAAATGGCCAAGGAATCGGATATCAATCTCTATATCTGACCCTGACAGGTTCAGGCCGGAAACGGTCCTGGCGCAGTTGATCTGGCGCAGGCTTTAATGACACGCTCCGTTCGCGGGGCGTGTTTTTTGTTCTGCTAACCGCTATGCCTCAGTCCTTACCGGCCCAGCCGGCCAGCAGCCCGGCCAGCCTGGCCGCATCCTCGGGCATCAGCTCGATATCGGTGAAGCGCCGGCCTTCCTTGATCCGCACCCGCAGCATCGCCATCCCGCCCTCATAGGTGATTTCCTCTATGGTGGCCTGCTTGGCCCAGGGCAGCTCCAGCTCGCCCAGCTTCACGGTTTTTTCGATTCCGCCGCTCATATTGCCTCCGTGAATTCAGCCATACCGGTGCCTTTGATCCGGTCGTGATAGCGCGCCCGGTAGAGCAGCCGCGCCTCTTCGGTCCCGGTCCCGTCCTCGAACGCCGACCGGCTATGCAGGACATTATTGGCAATCAGCCCCTGGCCCGCATCGAGACGGTGACGGTAAATGAACCGGCTGTCGCTGTCCAGCAGCGCGCTCAGGCAGTCCCTGGCCCGCGCCAGCATCGCATCTTCGCGCCAGATCACATGGCGCTTGCGCGCCGTGAAGCGCATATGCAGCGTGCCGTCCGCCTGCACCGAAAACACCGGACCGCTCTGCAGCGGCCGGCTGACGAAATCATTGACCTCATTGGCCGGAATGCTCATCGCGTCCTCTGCCATCAATGCGCTGATATAGTCGGGGTTCTCGTCGCGCAGATGAATATAGGCCAGTTCCGGGTCCAGAAGCCGGTTTTCCCCGCCCCTCGCGGCAGGGCGGGCGCAATGCAGAATGAAGCTGCGCACCTGGACCTCGGGGGCATTGTAATAGCCATCCGTGTGCCAGGAAATCGGCCGGTCCGTATAGGGGATATAGAGCGCGCCCTGATCCCTCGGTTTGACCGTGATTGACGAGATGTCGTCCTCGTCCGAATAGGGATTACCGTCAAGCCGGGTCAGGCCGAAATGCCGCCCCAGCCGCCGCACGAATTCCTTGTCCGCGAAGCCCTCGGCGCCGGTGTCGTAGATCGCCATGTTGCAGCGCTGCAACTGCCGCAAAAGCGCAGCGATTTCAGCTTCTTGCAACTGATTAACGTCGGCGATCGCAACAATGGGAAAATCGTCCCCCCCGGCCAGCCTTTCGAGCTTGCCTGCCCGCCAGCGCTGATAGGCCGGCTCATCATGCAAATCGAACGGATTGTCATACGGCCGCGCCCGTTCTGTCATACTCACAACATAACACCCTGTTAAAACTTCCGAAGGCAGGGCCTGACTCTGAGGCGATGAAATTTTTTCTTGTCCTGCCGGTGCATTCTGTATATTAGATGTTGATAATAAATGGAAGAGATGGTACAACTTTAGAACAAGTCAAAACTAGACGCTCACAGAATTCTGGGACGGTTTGCACGGGAGCAGTGTTGCGATCCATAAAGTCGTCAGCCGGGGTGGAAAATCAGCGGTCGCCATGTGGGCTGTTGAACTGATTGTCTTTAAAGACTTGCAAGGGTTGGTGGGCGAAGCCTGACACATCCGAGCCGAGGGAAAAGAGGTCGTCAAGAAACCGCATCCCGGTACGCTCAGGGTTCGCCGAGCCAGTGATCAACTAACGTGCGACTCAAAAAGAGGGTTCCATGACGAAAAAGATGCCAGAAACACCCCTGTTGGATCAGCTTGAGAGCGGTCCGTGGCCCAGCTTCGTGACCGGTCTGAAAAGATTGGCCGATTCGGAGCAGAACGGGGAATATATGAAAAGCCTGCTCGGTCAGCTCGAGCATTCATATGACACCCGCAAGGGGTATTGGAAAGGCGGCACCGCCGGCGTGATCGGTTATGGTGCAGGCGTGATCCCGCGTTTCTCCGAGGTTGCCGAGAGCTATCCGGAATCTTCCGAGTTCCATACGCTGCGCATCATCCCGCCGGCAGGCATGCATTACGACACCGACACCCTGCGCAAGATGTGCGATATCTGGGAGAAGCACGGCTCCGGCCTGATCGCCTTCCACGGCCAGTCCGGCGACATCATGTTCCAGGGCTGCACCACCGACAACATCCAGCCGGCCTTTGACGAGCTCAACGAGCTTGGCTTCGATATGGGCGGCGCCGGCGCCGGCGTGCGCACCTCCATGAGCTGTGTCGGCGCGGCGCGCTGCGAGCAGTCCTGCTTTGACGAGGCCCGCGCCATGCGCTCGGTCATCAACGCCACCCTCGATGACATGCATCGTCCGTCGCTGCCTTATAAGATGAAGTATAAATTCTCCGGTTGCGCCAATGACTGCGTCAACGCCACCCATCGCTCCGACTTTGCGGTGATCGGCACCTGGAAGGACGACATCCAGGTTGACGAGGATGCCTGGAAAGAGATCCTGGCCGAACGCGGCCGCAAGGAGATCAACGATCAGGTCATCAATATGTGCCCGACCCGGGCGCTGAGCCTGAATGATGACGACACCCTTGAGATCGACAACAGAAGCTGCGTGAAGTGCATGCACTGCATCAATGTGCTCACCAAGGCTCTGTCCCCGGGCAAGGAACGCGGCATCACCATTCTGATCGGCGGCAAGCGTTCGCTGAAGATCGGCGATCTGATGGGTACGGTGATCGTGCCGTTCATGAAGCTCGAAACCGATGAGGATTTCGAAGAGCTGGTCGAGCTGGCCGAAAACGTGCTGGAATTCTTCGCCGACAATGCCCTGGAGCATGAACGCACCGGCGAGATGATCGAGCGCATCGGCATCACCAACTTCCTGGAAGGCCTGGGCCTCGGGGTTGATCCCAACATGGTCAATCATCCGCGCACCAGCTCCTATGTCCGCATGGACGGTTGGGACGACGAGGTTGCCAAGTGGAACGCCCGCAAAGCCGACAAGGCTGTCGAGGCGGCCGAGTAATCCGGCATCCGAATCAATTCGAATTGAGGGGAAATAGACTATGAATGCTCCGACACCACCTCGCATGCCTACTGAATCGGGTGTGCCTGACCATATGGCCTATATGCATCCGCTTCTGAAAGCCAATTACGGCAATTGGAAGTGGCATGACCGGCCGCGCGCCGGTGTGCTGCACCACGTGGCCCAGAGCGGCGACGAGGTCTGGACCGTCAAGGCCGGCACCCAGCGTCAGATGGATGTCACCACGATCCGCAATCTGTGCGCCATCGCCGACGAATATGCCGGCGGACATGTGCGCTTCACCACCCGCTCCAATGTGGAGTTCATGGTGGACAGTGCGGACAAGGTGGATCCGCTGATCGCCAAGCTGAACGAAGAAGGCTATCCGGTCGGCGGCACGGGTAACTCGATCTCGATGATCTCGCATACCCAGGGCTGGCTGCATTGCGACATTCCCGGCACCGATGCTTCGGGCGTCGTGAAGTCGCTGATGGACCATCTCTATCCCGAGTTCATTCAGGAAGACATGCCCAACCGGGTGAAGATCACCACCTCCTGCTGCCAGATCAACTGTGGCGGCCAGGGTGACATCGCGATCAACATCCAGCACACCAAGCCGCCGGTGATCAATCATGATCTGGTGGCCAAGCAGTGCGAACGCCCGGCGGTGATCGCCCGCTGTCCGGTGGCCGCGATTCGTCCGGCCCTGGTCAATGGACGTCCGAGCCTCGAGGTGGACGAGAAGAAGTGCATCTGTTGCGGTGCCTGCTTCCCGCCCTGCCCGCCCATGCAGATCAACGATCCGGTCAATTCCAAGATCGCGGTCTGGGTTGGCGGCAAGCATTCCTCGACCCGCTCCAAGCCGACCTTCCACAAGCTGGTGGCGGCTGGCCTGCCGAACAACGCGCCGCGTTGGCCGGAAGTTGCCGAGGTCGTCAACAAGATCCTCGCCGCTTACAAGGAAGACGGCCGTCCGTGGGAGCGGATGGGTGAGTGGATCGACCGCATCGGTTGGCCGCGTTTCTTCGAAATGACCGAGCTGCCCTTCACCAAATATCATCTTGATGATTGGCGTGGTGGCCGGGCCAGCCTGAATGCTTCGGCTCAGGTGCGTCTGTAAGCTGGATTTGATTATCAGGGCCTGAATAGGCTAACACCAATAACCGGCATTCCATTCGGGGGAGTGGGATGCCGGCACAACGCCGCGAAGGCACTATGTTGAACCTGTCAGGGGGAGTTGTTCAGCCATGAAATATGGCATTCTGATCAATGAAGGTCCGTTCACGCACCAGGCGTCCGACACGGCCTACCAATTCACCAAAGCAGCCATTGAGAAGGGTCATCGCGTCTTGCGGGTGTTTTTCTACCACGATGGCGTCAACAATGCGAATGCCCTGTCCGAGCCCCAGTCCGACGACCGCAATCTGGTCAAGCTGTGGGGCGATCTGGCCAAGGAGCATAAGATCGACCTGGTGGTCTGCGTGGCCGCCGGCCTGCGCCGCGGCATCAAGGACCAGGTCCTGGCCGAAGGTTTTCGCATTTCCGGTCTGGGGCAGCTGACGGAAATCGGCATGGCCGCCGATCGTCTGCTCACCTTCGGTGATTGATCTTTCGGGGAGACAGGCAATGAGTGACGATATCGAAACAGAATTTGAAACCGAAGGCGTTGAAAAGAAGTTCATGTTCCTGAACCGCAAGGCGCCCTATGGAACCATCTATGCCCTGGAGATGCTGGAAACCGTGCTGATCTCCGCGGCTTTCGACCAGGATGTGTCCCTGGTTTTCATGGATGATGGTGTTTATCAGCTGAAAAAAGGCTGCGACACGAAATCGGTCAATATGAAGAACTTCTCTTCCACCTATAAAGCTCTGGGCGACTATGACATTCAGAAGCTCTATGTGGAACGCGAATCGCTGGAAGCCCGCGGGCTGACCGTCGATGATCTGACCGAGGTGGTTTACGAGGATGAGGACGATGACTGGGCGGAAAAACCCGCCATTCGCGTCGTCAGCCGTGATGAAATCGCCGTTTTGATGGAAGAGCAGGATGTTGTGATCTCCGCCTGATTGCGGGGATCCAATTGTGAGGGAAGGTGACACGATGTTGCATCTGGTGAACAAGTCGCCGTTTGAGCGTCAGGCATTCGAGAGCTGTCTCGGCGTGGCCCGCAAGGGTTCCGCGATACTGCTGATCGAGGATGGCGTTTATGCCGCGTTGAAAAACACGCCGTTTGAGGCCAAGGTGACCGAAGCGATCAAGGATGTAAAAATCTGCGTCCTGGGTCCGGATCTCGAGGCCCGGGGTGTTGATCAGGTGATCGAGGGTGTAGAAGTGGTGGATTATGGCGGATTCGTCGATCTGACCACCGAGCACAATCCGGTTCAGTCCTGGTTGTAATCTTTAAACCGTACCAGTTCTTTAAGTTCAGGAGGAAATCGACATGTCTTATGAAGTAAACGGAAAAACCATCGAATGCGATGAGGAAGGCTATCTTGAGGATATCGGCGAGTGGTCGCTGGATGTGGCCAAGATCATCGCCAAGGATGAGAATCTCGACATGACAGACGAGCACTGGGAAGTGATCGATTATCTGCGTGAATATTATGACGAATACCAGATTGCTCCGGCGGTGCGCGTGCTCGTCAAGGCCATCAAGAAGAAATTCGGCCCGGAAAAAGGCAACAACAAATATCTCTATGAGTTGTTCCCCTATGGTCCGGCCAAGCAAGCCTGTAAAATCGCGGGCCTGCCCAAACCGACAGGTTGCGTCTAATTTAACCGAGACAGCGCTGGTGGGTTTTTTCATAAAAAGCCCGTCCACGCTGGATCCGGCGGCACCCCCGCCGGATAACGGGTGAGGTGTGTCCAAATGGCAAGCACAGCAGTAGGAATGTTATTTGCGATCGGCTTCTATGCCGCCGCTCTGATACTGGTTTTGGGGCTGGTCTGGAAAATTGCCAGATACATCATAACGCCTGCGCCCTTGAAAATTCCGGTCACGCCGGCGCCGGTCACCTGGGCCGGGGTTCCGGTCCGGCTGGGCCAGGAAATCCTGTTCTTTGCCAGCCTGTTCAAATCCAATAAATGGATCTGGATATTCGCGGTGCTGTTTCACGCCGCCCTGCTGCTGGTTGTGCTGCGTCACCTGCGCTATTTCATCGAGCCTGTTTGGTTCTGGGTAGCTCTGGCGCAGCCCTTTGGAATCTATGCTGGTTTCGCCATGGTCCTCGGTCTGCTTGGTCTGTGGGGCCGCCGTTTCCTGGTTGACCGCGTCAAATATATCTCCAGCCCTTCCGATCATTTGATGCTGGCGCTGCTGGTGATGATCGGTCTCAGCGGCCTGCTGATGAAATTCGTGTCCCGCACCGATATCATTCAGGTCAAGACCTTCTTCCTCGGATTGCTGAAGCTCGACATTCAGGCCCTGCCGACCGATCCGCTGCTTCTGGCGCATCTGACGCTTGTGCTGATCCTGTTGATCGTGTTCCCGTTCAGCAAATTGCTGCATGCCCCCGGAATCGTGTTCATGCCCAGCCGCTATCAGGTCGATAATGCCCGCGAGAAACGTCATATCGTGCGCTGGGTTGCCAAGATGATGAAGCAGATGGACGCCGACGACACCGCCGCCAAGCAAGCGGCCGACCAAGCATAAGGATGTGAGCCGTGGCTAAGGATAAACTGGAAGCACCTGCCTATCGCGAATTCCCCTCGCCGCCTCCGCTTCGGGAAGGCGCGATGTCGCATATGCATACATTCATCGCCAAGCCGGCCCACCAGGAAGATCTGGACTGGCCCGGCGAGCTCGAGGACGGCTGGGAACAGAGGGCCGTCGACAAGCTTGGCGACCTGCTGAAAAAGAACAAGGCGCTCAGGGTCTATCTCGACTCTTGCGTCAAATGCGGCGCCTGCACCGATAAATGCCATTACTATATCGGCACCCAGGATCCGAAAAACATGCCGGTGGCCCGGCAGGATCTGCTGCGCTCGGTCTATCGGCGCTACTTCACGATCAGCGGCAAGCTGGTGCCCGGCCTCGTCGGCGCCCGCGACATGACCAAAGACGTGCTGGATGAGTGGTATAATTACTACCATCAATGCACCGAATGCCGCCGCTGCTCGGTGTTCTGCCCCTATGGCATCGACACCGCCGAGATCACCATGGCCGCCCGCGATATCATGAACCATATCGGGCTTGGTCAGAAATATTCCAATGAAATCATTGGTAAAGTCCATAAGATCGGTAACAATCTCGGCCTGCCCGGCCCGGCGCTGGTTGATACCATGGAAGGCCTTGAAGAGGACGTGCTCGACGAGACCGGTGTCGATGTGAAATTCCCGGTCGATGTGCACGGCGCCGATGTGCTGCTGGTCACCCCCTCGGCCGACTTTTTCGCCGAGCCGCCTGTGGATGGCCTCATCGGCTATGGCAAGGTGTTCCACCAGGCCGGCATCAGCTGGACCGTGAGCTCCTATGCCTCCGAGGCCGCCAATTTCGCCCTGTTTGCCGGCTCCACCGAACAGATGCACAAGATCGCCCGCCGTATCCGCAAAGTGGCGCAGGAATTCGGCGTCAAGCGCATCATTTTCGGTGAATGCGGCCATGCCTGGCGTGTGGCCTACAGCTTCCTCAATACCCTGGCCGGCCCGTTCGATTTCCTCGATCCCAAATATCCGGTGCCGCAGCACATTCTGGAATTCACCTATGATCTGATCAATCGCGGCGCGTTGAAGCTCGACCCGTCCGCCAATGACGACAAGGTGGTCACTTTCCATGATTCGTGCAATGTCGCCCGCGCCTCGCGCATGGGCACCCGCCCGGGCGGCCAGTTCAACATCCCGCGCGAAGTGATCAAGGCCGCGGTCAACAATTATGTCGATATGAACCCGGAAACCATCCACGAGAAAACCTTCTGCTGCGGTGGCGGCGGCGGTCTGCTGACCGACGATCTGATGGAGCTTCGGGTCAAGGGCGCCCTGCCGCGCATGGAAGCCTTGCAAGAGGTGGTCGATAGCCACGGGGTCACCCATATCGCCGCCATCTGCGCCATCTGCAAGACGCAGTTCGCCAAGGTACTGCCCTATTACGATTTCGGCATGGATATGATCATCAGCGCCCATCAGCTCGTTGGTGATGCCATTCAGCTGGGTGAGAAGGAATAAGCGGGACCGGTTCCGCGCACGAGACACAACTAACGAGAAAGGATCATGAGCATGACGGAAACAGAGGGTTTGAATTTCCGCCGTTTCGAACAAGACGATGTCGCTTATGACGATTTGCAGGAAAAGATCTTTCAGGCGAGCTGGTCGCATAAATGCCCGACCTATATCCAGAAGACGCCGCCTTGCTCGGGTAGCTGCCCCTCGGGTCACGATATTCGCGGCTGGCTGGCCATTGCCCGCGGCATGGACAAGCCGCCGGTCGAGGGCATGAGCTGGCAGGAATATGCCTTCAACCGCATGGTCGAAGCCAATCCCTTCCCGGCCGCCATGGGCCGTGTCTGCCCGGCCCCGTGCGAAACCGGCTGTAACCGCAATGACGTGGAAGATTTCGTCGGCATCAATTCGCTCGAGCATTATGTGGGCGACTGGGCGATTCAAAACAATCTGAAGCTGCCCGCCCCCGGCGCCGATACCGGCAAGAAGATCGCGGTCATCGGCGGCGGCCCCGCCGGCCTCTCCGCCGCTTACTTCCTGCGCCTGCAGGGCCATGGCGTCACCCTGATCGAAGCCAATGAGAAACTGGGCGGCATGATGCGCTACGGCATCCCCGAATACCGGGTGCCGCGCGACATGCTGGATGCGGAAATCCAGCGTATTCTCGACATGGGCGTCGAAGTGCGCACCGGCACCAAGGTCGGCCAGGATGTCACCATTGAGCAGCTCGACAAGGAATTCGATTCGGTGTTCTGGGGCCTCGGCGCCCAGAAGGGCCGTCCGCTGCCCGCCGAAGGCTGGGCCGGCACCGACAATTGCGTCGATGCGGTCGGGTTCCTGAAAGCTTTCAATGAAGGCCGTCTGAAACATGTTCAGGGTCCCGTGGTCTGCGTCGGCGGCGGCGACACCTCGATCGACGTGTGCTGTGTGGCCCGTCGTCTCGGCACCGCCGAAGGCGCCGCCCCGGTCGAGGCGGTGATCGCCGGCGAGGCCGAGCATGAGGACGTGGCCGCGGCCGACAAATCGGCGGTGGATGTGGTTCTGACCTCCCTGTTCCCGGTCGATAATATGTTCGCCACCGACCGCGAGGTGCGCGATGCCCTCAATGAAGGCGTCGACATCAAGGGCGGCGTAATGCCGCTTGAAGTGGTCAGGGATGAAAGCGGCCGTGCCACCGGTCTGAAAATGTGCGAATGCGACATGGACGGCATGAAGCCCATCCCCCGCGAAGGCACCGAGTTTGTCATCGAAGGCGGCCTGTTCGTGGTGGCCATCGGTCAGCTCGGCAATATGGACGGCCTCGGCGAGATCGACAATGGCAACGGATTTGTCGATGCCGACAAGGTCTACCAGATCAAGGGCCGGCCCGGGCATTTCGTCGGCGGCGACATCATCCGCCCGCATCTGCTCACCACGGCGATCGGCCATGGCTCGATCGCGGCGGAGACCATCACCGTCTATCTGCAGGGCGAGGAGATCGACAAGCGTCCCAAGATCGACGTGCATAACTTCAACCTGCTGCGCGAGCTGCAGCAGCGCGATCATGCTCCGTCAGAGTATAATCACCAGCCGACCCGCGGCACCAGCGCCGCCGATTTCGCGGTGCACAATTATGAAGACCGCAGCCAGAACGAGATCATCAAATCCAAGGATCTGTTCCTCGGCCACTTCATGAAGGAAGACCGCAATCTGCGCGAGGAGATTCACATCTCCCCCGACGAGGTGCTGGGCAATTTCGACAGCCGCCTGATGGCCCTGACCGAAGAGCAGGCCATCAATGAAGGCAAGCGCTGCATGAGCTGTGGCCTGTGCTTCGAATGCGACAACTGCGTGATCTACTGCCCGCAGGATGCGGTGCACCGGGTCAAGAAGTCGGACCGCACCGTCGGCCGTTATGTCGACACCGATTATACCCGCTGCGTGGGCTGCCATATCTGCATGGATGTCTGCCCCACGGGTTATATCGAAATGGGTCTCGGCGAATAAGCAAAGGATTCCGTCATGACGCAAGGCCGTCATCATTTCTGGAAGACCATGGCCGCGGGGCTGCTGATACTGGCCGGGTTCGTGCTGGCCGGCGCCCCCGCTGTCGCGGGGGACGTGCCGGTGCCCCATCCGGCCAAGGCCGCCAAGGGTGAAAAATGTGTCGCGCCGATCCCGGAGATGCGCCGCAATCACATGAACCTGCTCAAGCATCAGAGAGATGATACCTTGCGCAAGGGCATTCGCGGCAATCCCTTCTCCCTCAAAGGCTGCGTCGACTGCCATGCGGTGCCCGACAAGGCCGCCGGCGGCGCCCGCACTGTTCGCCCCTTCTGCCAGACCTGCCATTCCTATGCGGCGGTGAAAATCGACTGTTTCAGTTGCCACACCGGCAAGGCCGACGAGGACAAAACCGCGCTGAAGGCCATGGACAACCCGCATAAGGTGACCGCCCGCCTGCAGGATTATCTCAAGCAACGGAGCGTTGTAAAATGAGCAACATCCGCGATAACGACATCGACAAGGCCCGCCGCCAGTTCATGACCGGCGCCGTCGCCACCGCCGGCATGACCATCGCGCCGGGTTTCATGCTCTATACCGCTGAGGCTCGCCCGGCCGGCACCGCCGCCGACCCCAAGGTGCGCTGGGGCCTGCTGATCGACATCAGCAAATGCGACGACTGCACCGTTTGCGTCGATGCCTGCAAGAAGGAGAACGGCTGGCAGGGTCATCGCGGCGACCTCACCGATGCCCAGTGGATCCGCAAGGTGGATCTGAAGGACAAGAACACCGGCGTCAAAAGCTCGCTGCCGGTGATGTGCATGCATTGCGAATATCCGCCCTGCGTCGATGTCTGCCCGGTCGGCGCTTCGATGAAGCGCGCCGACGGCATCGTGCTGGTTGACAAGCATATCTGCATCGGCTGCCGCTATTGCATGATGGCCTGCCCTTACGGCGCCCGCTCTTTCGTGCATGAGGAAGTGCACGGCCAGAAAACCCATTTGCCGCGCGGTCAGGGCACGGTGGAATCCTGCACCATGTGCGCGCACCGGGTCGACAATGATCAGATCCCGGCCTGTGTCGAGGCCTGCAACGCATCCGGCCGCGAGGCGATGATGTTCGGAAACCTCAGGGATCCCAATAGCGATATTTCAAAACGCATAGCCGAGATCTCCACGGTCAAACTGCGTGCCGATATGGGTCTTGACCCGCATGTGCAATATGTGAATTTCTGAGGAACAAATTATGGCCCGCCTGACGGATAATTACCATAAGCTCACGGATCACGGACCGTTTTTCTATGCCCTGCTATTTGGGCATGCGATTGTGATTCTGCTGGGTCTGGCTTCGGCTTATTACATGGAACATAACGGTCATTACGTGACCGGCATGAACAATCAGATTGTCTGGGGCATGCCCCATGTGTTCGCGGTGTTCCTGATTGTCGCCGCCTCCGGCGCGCTCAATGTCGCTTCGATTTCCTCGGTGTTCAACCGTCTGGCCTATAAGCGCTTTGCGCGGCTGTCCGGCATTCTGGCCATCTCGCTGCTGGCTGGCGGACTGGCGGTTCTGGTGCTCGATCTCGGTCGTCCCGACCGGCTGATCATCGCCATGACCCATTACAATTTCAAATCGATCTTCGCCTGGAACATCTATCTCTATACCGGTTTCTTCGTCATTGTCGGCATCTATCTGTGGACCATGATGGAAAAGCGCATGAACCGCTTCACCACCATTGCCGGCTATTCCGCCTTTGTCTGGCGCCTGATTCTGACCACCGGCACCGGCTCGATTTTCGGTTTCCTGGTGGCGCGCGAGGCCTATGACACCGCCCTGCTGGCGCCCCTGTTCATCGCCTCGTCCTTCGTCTATGGCCTTGCCTTCACCGTGCTGGTGCTGATCACCATGTGCTGGACCCTGGGCATTCAGCTGATGGACAAGGAATTCGTCACCAAGATTCGCGGCCTGCTGATCATCTTCACCGTCACCGTGCTCTATTTCACCGCCGTGCAGCACATCACCAATCTCTACGCCACCCAACATCACGGCGTCGAAGGTTTCCTGTTGCTCTATGGCGGCTCGTTCCCGACCGTGTTCTGGCTCGGTCAGGTGGCGATCGGCAGCGTCCTGCCCATGCTGGTGCTGGCGCATCCGAAGATCGGGCCGACCCGTCAGGGCCTGTCCACCGCCTCGGTGCTGTTGCTGATCGGCGGCCTGTCGCAGATGTATGTGGTGATTGTCGGCGGTCAGTCCTATCCGCTCGACATCTTCCCGGGCATGGAAGCCACCAGCAGCTGGATCGACGGCAAATTCGGCAGTTACATCCCCTCGGTGCCGGAAGTGGTTCTGGGGGTGAGCGGTATTTCCCTCACCATGTTCCTGACCGGCATGGCGCTGAAAGTTCTGCCCTTCCTGCCCAATCCCGTGGCCGGCGAGGAGTAGGTTGGGTAGGGGCGGTTCGCCCCTGCCATTGGGGAGCGGCGCATCAGATGACCCTGACCGGATAAATGCCGATGCCGCATTTGCTCATTTCCGCCGCTCATAAATCCTCCGGCAAGACCACATTGACCACCGGTCTTTGCGCGGCGCTCACCGCGCGCGGCCTTGAGGTGCAGCCCTTCAAGAAGGGGCCGGATTATATCGACCCCCTGTGGCTCAGCGCCGCCACCACCCGCGCCTGCATCAATCTGGATTTTTACATCCAGTCCGACGCCGAAATCGCCGCCTGCTTCGCCGAGCGCATGGTCGGCGCCGATATCGGCCTCATTGAGGGCAATAAGGGCCTCTATGACGGCATGGATCTGGANNNNCGACGCCGAAATCGCCGCCTGCTTCGCCGAGCGCATGGTCGGCGCCGATATCGGCCTCATTGAGGGCAATAAGGGCCTCTATGACGGCATGGATCTGGACGGCGGCAACTCCAATGCCGCCCTTGCCCGCCTGCTCGGCACGCCGGTGGTGCTGGTCATCGACACCCAGGGCATGACCCGGGGCATCGCGCCGCTGTTGCAGGGCTATCTCAATTTCGAATCCGGGATTCAATTTGCCGGG
>PKTQ01000291.1 GCA_002869085.1 Hyphomicrobiales bacterium
CAGCATTTCGAGAAGGACCGGGCCCTGGTGCGCCGGTTCCAGAAGATCGATATTTACGAGCCGAGCATTCCCGATACGGTCAAGATCCTCAAGGGGCTAAAACCCTATTTCGAGGACTATCACAATATCCGCTATACCGGCGAGGCCCTGAAACAGGCGGTCGAGCTGTCGGCCAAATATATCGGCGACCGCAAGCTGCCCGACAAGGCGATCGATGTGATCGACGAAAGCGGCGCCGCGCAGATGCTGGTGCCGGAAAAGCGGCGCAAAAAGACCATCGGCGTGCGCGAGATCGAGGCCACCATCGCCACCATGGCCCGCATCCCGCCCAAATCGGTTTCGCGGTCCGACACCCAGATGCTGAAGGATCTGGACATCAATCTGAAACGGGTGGTGTTCGGCCAGGACAAGGCCATCGAGGCGCTGGGCTCGGCGATCAAGCTGTCCCGGGCCGGCCTGCGCGAGCCGGACAAGCCGATCGGCTCCTATCTGTTCTCCGGCCCCACCGGCGTCGGCAAGACCGAGGTCGCCCGGCAATTGGCGGACATTCTCGGGGTCGAATTGCTGCGCTTCGACATGTCCGAATATATGGAGCGCCATACCGTCTCGCGGCTGATCGGCGCGCCTCCGGGCTATGTCGGCTTCGACCAGGGCGGATTGCTCACCGACGGCATCGACCAGCACCCCCATTGCGTGCTGCTGCTCGACGAGGTCGAAAAGGCCCATCCCGATCTGTTCAACATTCTGCTGCAGGTGATGGATCACGGCAAGCTGACCGACCATAACGGCAAATCGGTCGATTTCCGCAATGTGATCCTGGTGATGACCACCAATGCCGGCGCTGCCGATCTGGCCAAGCCGGCCATCGGTTTCGGCAGCACCAAGCGCGAGGGCGACGACACCGAAGCGATCAACCGCCTGTTCAGCCCCGAATTCCGCAACCGGCTCGACGCCATTATCGGTTTTGCCGGACTGCAGCAGGATGTGGTGCGCCGGGTGGTGGAGAAATTCGTGCTCCAGCTCGAAGCCCAGCTCGCCGACCGCAACATCACCATTTCGCTCACCGATGAAGCCAATGACTGGATCGCCGAGCGCGGTTATGACGAGAAATTCGGCGCCCGGCCGCTGGCCCGCGTGATTCAGGAATATATCAAGAAGCCCCTGGCCGAAGAGATTCTGTTTGAAAAGCTGGTCAAGGGCGGTAGCGTCAAGGTCACCACTGTCGAGGACGAGAACGGCAAGACGGTTCTGGATTTCCAGATCGAGGCCGAGCCGGTCAAGCCCCGCGCCAAGAACAAGAAAGGCAATAAGCGCAAGGCGGAAATGGCCGAGTAATCCTCCATCTCCCTGATCCATCTGCTCCGGCGGGCAAGGCATGCAAATTGCTGACACCGGCCGGGGCGGGACGGGGTCGTGCCGCCTTGCCCCAAGCCGGGAAAAGCGCCGTTGAAGAGCGCTACTGAAGAGCGCCGTTGAAGAGCGCCAAAGGGAGAGTTGGGAAGACCCATGTCGAAAAATATCCGCGCGCTCAGTGCCCGGCTTGAACTCAGCGACAATCTGTTCCGCCACCTCAACCCCTCCGGCAAGGCCTCCGGCCCGCAATCGGATGAGGCTCTGCGCCGTGCCGCGTCAAGCGCTCTGCTGACCCCGGCGGTCACCTATGGCACCGCCTCTTTCTATGATTTTCTTCAGCCGGAAAATGCGGGCCGCAAGACCTGGACCTGCGCCGGCACCGCCTGTCTGGTGTCCGGCACAATCGCGCCGGGCTGCAAGAGCGCCGGCAAGGCTCAATGCGTCGGCTATTGCCATAGCGGCGGCGGCCTGCTGGCCCGGGACGGCAAGGGCCATTTTTCCACCCATCATTTCGACGGCCGCGATGTCACCCAATTGTCGATGCCGGTCTATAATTTTTCCGAAAGCGGCATTCTGACCGGCGAGGCCGGGGATGTGGCCGCGCTTTACGACACCGCGCTGCGCCGCGAAACCGGCGAGATCGTCGCCGAGTTGAAGGCGTCGGGTCTGCGCGGGCGCGGCGGCGCCGGCTTTGCCTTTGCCTTCAAGCTTGCCGCCACCGCCGCCGCAAAGGGCGCGCGCAAATATATCGTCTGCAACGCCGATGAGGGCGACCCCGGCGCCTTCTCCGACCGTTATCTGCTCGAGCAGCAGCCGCACAAGGTGATGGCCGGCATGTACGCCGCCGCCATCGCCGCCGGCGCGGACAGTGCCGTGCTCTATATCCGCCGCGAATATCCCGAAGCCATTGCCGTGGTGCAAAAAGCCATCCTTGACTATGAGCGCCTGCAGGACGACATCGCCTCCCGGGTGAAATTCCACATCGTCGAGGGCGCCGGCTCCTATGTCTGCGGCGAGGAGACCGCCTTGCTCAATTCCATCGAGGGCAACCGCCCGGAAGTGCGCACTCGCCCGCCATATCCGGCCGAGGCCGGGCTGTGGGGGCGCCCGACCCTGGTCTCGAATGTGGAAACCTTCGCCAATATCCCGTGGATTCTGCAGCGCGGCGGCGCCGCCTTCGCCGCCATCGGCACCCCGGCCAGCACCGGCACCAAGCTTCTCTCCTTAAGCTCGCTCTTTGTGCGCCCAGGGCTCTACGAGGTCGATTGCGGCGCCTCATTCGGCGAGTTGCTGCATGAGCATGCCGGCGGTTTCATCACCGATATCAAGGCATTGCAGGTGGGCGG
>PKTQ01000020.1 GCA_002869085.1 Hyphomicrobiales bacterium
CCCGAGCGCCACCCGATGGATGTGCTGTCGGCAAAGATCAATGAGCGCGGCTGGCAACAGGCCCGCATCGGGGTCGAGATGGACAATTACTGGTTCTCGGCGGCGGCCTTCGCCTCGCTGCGCCGCCATCTTACCGAAGCGGTGTTTTCCGACGCCACCGCCCTCGTCAACTGGCAGCGGGCAGTCAAGTCACCGCAGGAGCTCGCCTATATGCGCCGCGCCGCCCGCTTCGTCGAGCGCATGCATGCCCGCATCCTCGACAAGGCCGAGCCGGGCCTGCGCAAATGCGATCTGGTGGCCGACATATATGACGCCGCCCTGCGCTATGACCCGGAACTGGAGGCCGGCGGCGATTATCCCGCCATCGTGCCGCTGCTGCCCTCGGGCGCGGACGCCGCCGCGCCGCATCTGACCTGGGACGACCGGCCGCTGCAAAGCGGCGAAGGCACGTTTTTCGAAATTGCCGGTGTCTGCCACCGCTATCACTGCCCCCTGTCGCGCACCCTGTTTCTGGGCAAGCCGACCCAGACCTTTCTCGATGCGGAAAAAGCGGTGCTGGAGGGCATGGAAGCCGGGCTCGAGGCCGCCCGGGCCGGCAATCTGTGCGAGGATATCGCCCATGCCTTTTTCGGAGTGCTGAAAAAATACGGCATCACCAAGGACAACCGCACCGGCTATCCCATCGGCCTGTCCTATCCTCCCGATTGGGGCGAGCGCACCATGTCGCTGCGCTCGGGCGACCGCACGGTGCTGCGCGAAAACATGACCTTCCACTTCATGACCGGTCTGTGGATGGAGGATTGGGGCTTCGAGATCACCGAAAGCATCGTCATCCGCGACGGCGCCCCAGAATGCCTCGCCAATGTGCCGCGCCGATTGTTCGTGAAATAAAACAAGCGCTCATTCCGGCCGGCACGGCTTGACGCCGGCCGGAACATGTTGAGACTGCCCTTTAAAGCTGGCCGTAAACCTTGTCGACCGCCCGCTTGGCCATGGCGACCAACTGGTCCACTTCCTCATTGGAAATGATCAGCGGCGGCGCAAAACCCAGAATGTCGCCATGGGGCATGGCCCGCGCGATCAGCCCTTCCTCGAGGCAGGCGGCCGAGACTTTCGCCCCCACGGTCTGGGACGGCTCGAAGCGGGTCTTCTTGCCCTTGTCGGCGACAAATTCCAGCGCCGCCATCAGGCCGACCCCGCGCACTTCGCCAACCATCGAATGATCGGCGAAATTCTCATGCAGGCGCTTTTGCAGATAAGCGCCCACATTGCGGGCATTGCCGGTCAGGTCCTCGCCATCGACAATGTCGAGATTGGCATTGGCCGCCGCCGCGCATACCGGATGCGCCGAATAGGTCCAGCCATGGCCGATCGGCCCCATCTCATCAGTGCCCTGCTCCAGCACCTTCCACATTTTTTCCCCGACAATGACCCCCGAAAGCGGCAGATAGGCCGAGGTCAGCCCCTTGGCGATGGTAATCAGATCCGGCTTGATGTCATAAGTGTGCGAGCCGAAATACTGCCCGGTGCGGCCAAAGGCGGTGACCACCTCATCGGCGATCAGCAGAATGTCATATTTGGCCAGCACCTGCTGCACCGCCGGCCAATAGCCCTGCGGCGCCGGGATCAGCCCGCCGGTGCCCATGGCCGGCTCGCCGATAAACGCCGCCACCGTATCCGGGCCTTCGGCCAGGATCAGCGCTTCCAGCTCATCGGCGCAGCGCTGGGCGAACTCGGCCTCGCTCTCGCCCTCATGGGCGTTCCAATAGGCATGCGGGCAGGAGGTATGCAGCACCGGCGGCTTGGGCAGATCGAAGGCGTTGTGGAACGCCGCCAGGCCGGTCAGGCTGCCGGTCATCACACCGGAGCCGTGATAGCCGCGCTGGCGCGAAATGATCTTCTTCTTTTCCGGCCGCCCGAGAATATTATTGTAGTACCACACCAGCTTGATATTGGTCTCATTGGCGTCCGAACCGGACAGGCCGTAATAGACCCGGCTCATACCCATGCCGGCCTTGCGCACGATGCGCTCCGACAGCTTGATCACCGGCTCGTTGGAATGGCCCACATAGGCATGGTAATAGGCCAGCTTATGCGCCTGCTCGGCAATCGCATTGGCCACCTCGCTGCGCCCATAGCCGATATTCACGCAATAGAGCCCGGCAAACCCGTCCATCGAGCGCTTGCCGTCGCGGTCGGTGATGTAAATGCCCTGGCCGCCGGTGACGATGCGGCTCGGCGCCTCGCCGCGCGCAAATTGCGCCAGATGGGTCGAGGGGTGAAACATATGGGCCCGGTCCAGGGTTTCGAGGTCGTTGCTGAGATTGTCCATCTTGTGTCCTTTTCTTTGATTGAATCTGGCTGGCCGGCGCGCTCCCGCGCCGTGGGGTTTGGTTTTGCTAAATTATTCTCAATGGCTCATGCCCAGTCGCGGCAGACATATTTCACATCCATGAACGCCTCCATGCCGAGCCGCGCGCCCTCGCGCCCCAGGCCCGACTGCTTCATGCCGCCAAACGGGATCGGCGCGCCGGTCACCTTGGTGCGGTTGACCGCCACCATGCCATATTGCAGCGCCCGGCTGGCCCGGTAGATGCGGCGCGGATCCTGGGTGTGCAGATAGGCGATCAGGCCATATTCGGTGTCATTGGCCCAGGTCAGGGCCTCCTCTTCAGTGTCGAAAGGCGC
>PKTQ01000312.1 GCA_002869085.1 Hyphomicrobiales bacterium
CGGTTCCGGCCGGCGGCGCTTTGAGGTTGACCAAAACCCGCGCATCATTTAGCCATCAGGGCGACACATATCCCATAGCTCACGGCATTTCAGGCTTCATCCGGTGGCGATGAAACCGGAGATGGAACAGTTCAGGCAATCCGTGCTCCGCAGAGCGCCGGTTACAAAGGATCTATCGCATGATACCCCGCTATTCCCGCAAACAAATGACCGATATCTGGTCGCCCGAATCCAAGTTCCGCATCTGGTTCGAAATCGAGGCCCATGCGGCCGACGCGCTGGCCGAGCGCGGCGTCATCCCCGCCGAAGCCGCCCGCACCATCTGGGAAAAGGGCAATGCCGCCAGCTTCGATATCGACCGCATCGACGAGATCGAGCGCGAGGTCAAGCATGACGTCATCGCCTTTCTGACCCATCTGGCCGAGATCGTCGGCCCCGAGGCCCGCTTCGTGCATCAGGGCATGACCTCTTCGGATGTGCTGGACACCTGCCTCAATGTGCAGCTTGTACGGGCCGCCGATCTGATCATCGCCGATCTCGAGGGGCTGCTGGCGGCGCTGAAACGGCGCGCCTTCGAGCACAAGAACACGGTCTGCATGGGCCGCAGCCACGCCATTCACGCCGAGCCGACCACATTCGGCATCAAGCTGGCCGGCTTCTATGCCGAATTTGACCGCAATCTGGCCCGGATGAAGCTGGCGCGGGAGGAAGTGGCCACCGCGGCGGTGTCCGGGGCGGTGGGCACCTTTGCCAATATCGACCCCTCTGTGGAAGAACATGTGGCCAGTGCCATGGGGCTGTCGCCGGAGCCGGTATCAACCCAGGTCATCCCGCGCGACCGCCATGCACAATATTTCGCCACCCTGGGCGTGGTCGCCAGCTCGGTGGAGCGGCTGGCGGTGGAAATCCGCCATTTGCAGCGCACCGAAGTGCTGGAGGCCGAGGAATTCTTCTCCAAGGGCCAGAAAGGCTCGTCCGCCATGCCGCATAAGCGCAATCCGATCCTGACCGAGAACCTGACCGGGCTCGCCCGCATCGTGCGCGGCTTTGTCACCCCGGCGCTGGAAAATGTCGCCCTGTGGCATGAGCGCGATATCTCGCACTCCTCGGTCGAGCGGATGATCGGCCCCGATGCCACCGTGACCCTCGATTTCGCCCTGGCGCGCCTGACCAGCGTGGTGGACAAGCTGGTGGTCTATCCGGAAAATATGGAGAAGAACCTCAACAAGCTGGGCGGGCTGATCCATTCGCAGCGCGTGCTGCTGGCGCTGACCCAGGCGGGCGTGGCGCGCGAGGACGCCTATCGCATCGTGCAGCGCAACGCCATGCCGGTGTGGCGCGGCGAAGGGCAGTTCTTGGATCTGCTGCAAAAGGACCCGGACGTGTCCGGTGTGATGGACCCCGAGGCGCTGGCCGGGCTGTTCGATATGGACTACCACATCAAACATGCCGACACGATCTTCCGGCGGGTATTCGGCGAGAGCTGAGCGGGAGGGCTTTTGTATTGCCTCGCGGCCAGTTCCCCCGGAGCAGGCTCGGGGTCACGGCCTCCGGCGGGGCGGCCTGACCGGCCGACGGCCAGTCGGCCTTGCCGCTCAGGTCCAGGGATTTGGCCCCGAGCGGGTGCGCATTTTAAGTGATAATCGGCACCAGCCCGCTCGCTCTTTTTTAGTTCTGCCGATCCTGCCCTGCCCCGCTCCCCCTCCCCACCGCCCTCAGGGAGTGTGACCATAGGGCAGTGGTGAGGGGGAGCTTGGGCTTTCTGAGTGATAATCGGTTTCGGCCAAGCACAAAAAAAGGCAGTCCGCGCTGAATGCACGGGCTGCCTCTTCTTTCAGACGGAACCGGCGGTGGACCGGATCACCTGAAGGGATTCATCGATTGGCGTCAGTTCATGGCCTTGTTCAGGCTGGAGCCGACCCACATCGACACCGGAATGGAAATCACGAAACCGACAATAGCCACAATCCACAACGTGCTCAGACCGCTCAGGCCGAGATCCGGCGCAGCCAGCGCCGCCGTGACCAGAATACCGGCAATTGTCGGGGCGATGATCACATACATCAGAAGGGAAAGTTTTGCCATGAGAGCCTCCATTGTTCGCAATTTATCCGTCTCGTTTGACTTTTATCAACTGAAATCTTCGGGTCAATAGGCCGAAGAGTCGCATGTCCCGGCTTTGCCGATAATATCTATGGATTATCGATGTTTTTTCAGGCCGCTGTTTTGGGATTGCTCTTGACTGCGACAAAAGTCTATAAGCTAATCAGTGCTGTACAGAAGCAAGGGTTATTTTGCCGCAGGCGGTACTGAAAAATCTTTTTTTTTCTTATGGGAGAGGGACAATGAAGAGAATCACAACCTTAATTATCGGGGCAGCGGCCATGACTGGCTTTGGACTGGGGGCCATTGCGCCGGCCGATGCCGCTGGAGCTTTCGGCAATTGGAAACGCCCCAATGGCAGCACCGCCAAGACCTATAGTTGCGGCGGCAAGATGTGCGGCAAGGTGGTGGCCGGCAAAGGCGCCGGTTTCCAGATGTTCACCGGCATCAAAAAAGCGGGCGGCAACACCTGGAAAGGCAATATGAAGCACCCGAAAATGGGCTCCAGAATGAACTTCAACGGCACCGTGCAGTACAGAGGCGGCAAGCTCTATGTCAAAGGCTGCATGATCGGCGGTCTGTTCTGCGATTCAGAAGTCTGGTCGCCGAAATAAGCGTTCATCCTTAGGCACGAAGCAAGGGCAGGCGAGATGATCGCCTGTCCTTTTTTGTTCTGCCTCGCGGCTATTCCTCGCATTATCAGTTCGTCCGATCCTACCCGCCCCGCTCCCCATATTAAGTGATAAACGGTGCCAGCCCGCTCCTCCTCCCCACCGTCCTTAGACAGTGTGACTTATGGGCAGTGGGGAGGGTGAGTATGGGATTTCTGGGCGATAATCGGTTCCGGGGGCTCTATCCCCGGCATGTCAATTCGGCTATATAGTCCTGTCCGGCGGGGCCGGATCAGAGCCTCCAGGCTGCGGCCTTCAGCTCATCGATGTTCACCGATCTTCAATAAGGCGTTGTGCCATGCCGGCTGTATTTGGGGCTTTGCTGCCCATCTTCCTGCTGATCGTCCTCGGCGCGGTGCTGAAGCGCAAGGGGCCGCTGTCCGGCGAAGCCTGGAAGGGGCTGGCGGATCTGTGTTACTTCGTGCTCTATCCGGCGCTGCTGGTCAAAACCCTGTCCACCGCCAATTTGGGCGATGTGGCGATTGCCAATTATGCCGGGGCGCTGGTGACCACCATCGCCGTCATCACATTATTGCTGCTGTTGCTGCGCCCGCTGCTGATGCATGTCATGAGCGTCAGCGGCGCCGCCTTCACCAGTGTTTTCCAGGGGGTGACGCGCTGGCACGGTTTTGTCGCCCTGGCGGTGACCGGATTGCTGCTCGGCGATAAGGGCCTGACCTATATCGCCATCACCATCGCGGTGTTCGTGCCGCTGCTCAATTTCATCAATGTGGTGGTGCTGTCGGTGTTCGCGGGCCGGGAATACCGGCTGAAATCGGTGGTGGTCCAGGTGGCGTGCAACCCCTTCATCTCGGCCTGCGCGCTCGGCATCGTGCTCAATGTAACCGGGCTCGGCCTGCCGAAAACCATTGTGACCTTTCTGGAAATTCTGGGCGGCGGCGGGCTGGGGCTCGGCCTGCTGACGGTGGGCGCCGGGCTGGAGTTCAATTTCGACCGGCGCAACAGCGCCCTGGTGGCCGGGGGCACCGCCCTGCGCCTGCTGGCGATGCCGGTGCTGATGTATGCCTGCGCCACGCTGTTCGGGCTTGAAGGCATTGCCCGCACCACGGCGGTGATCGCCTGTTCGGTGCCGACCGCCGCCTCGTCCTATGTGCTGGCGCGCCAGCTCGGCGGCGATGCGCCGCTGATGGCCGGCCTGATCACCGCCCAGGTGCTGGCCGCCACCATCACCATGCCGCTGGTGCTGTGGTTCGCCGGCAGCTAAGCGTCTTTTGGCGATATAGAACCCATTTCCGCTTCCTGATTGACGCAAGGAAATTGCCGATTTGAAACGGGCAAAATGCGATGGGCTAAATTTGTCTTGCCGCTCCTGAATGCGCGGCCTATAAGGTCATTTTTAATGACAGCGGCAGTTTCTCATACGAAACCGGACTATCCTCATCGTCACCTTCTGGGGATACGCGGCCTTTCTGCTAAAGAAATCATATATTTACTCGATCTTTCCGAGCAATATGTCAAGCTGAACCAGCAGGTCGACAAAAAGCGCAACACTCTGCGCGGCCGCACCCATATCAATCTGTTTTTCGAAGCCTCGACCCGGACCCAGAGCTCGTTCGAGCTGGCCGGCAAAAGGCTGGGCGCCGATGTGGTCAATATGTCGGTCAGCACCTCCTCGGTGAAAAAGGGCGAAACCCTGATCGACACCGCCATGACCCTGAACTCCATGCACCCCGATTTGCTGGTGGTGCGCCATCATGCGGCCGGGGCGGTCGAGCTGCTGGCCCAGAAGGTCGGCTGCTCGGTGATCAATGCTGGCGATGGCGCCCATGAACATCCGACCCAGGCCCTGCTTGATGCCCTGACCATCCGCCGCCACAAGGGCCGTTTCGCCGGGCTGAACGTGGCGATCTGCGGCGATATTCTCCACTCGCGGGTGGCGCGCTCCAACATTCTCAGCCTCGGCATTCTGGGGGCGCGGGTGCGGGTGGTGGCGCCGGCGCCGCTGCTGCCCTCCCATGCCGAACAGCTCGGGGCCGAAGTGTTCACCGATATGCGCGAGGGATTGCGCGATTGCGACATCGTGATGATGCTGCGCCTGCAAAACGAGCGCATGAGCGGCGCCTATGTGCCGAGCCCGCGCGAATATTACCGCTATTTCGGGCTCGACAGTTACACCCTGGCCTTCGCCAAGCCGGATGCGCTGGTGATGCATCCCGGCCCGATGAATCGGGGGGTGGAAATCAGCTCGACGGTGGCCGATCACGCCAGAAGCCTGATCCGGGAACAGGTGGAAATGGGCGTGGCGGTGCGCATGGCGGTGCTGGAAGCGCTCAGCGCCCATCTGCCCGGCAATTCGGAGACCTCGTGATGGCCGGACCCGCCCCCTCTCCTGAATGCACGGCCTATCTGGATGCGCGGCTGATCGATCCGGGCAGCGGCCGCGAGATGACCGGCGGGCTGGTGGTGCGCAACGGCCTGATTACCGATCTTGGCCCACAGGTCACCCGGGCCACCGCGCCGCGCGACGCGGCGATCATCCGGTGCGAGGGGCATGTGCTGGCGCCGGGGCTGATCGACTGCCGGGTGTTTGCCGGCGAGCCCGGCCATGAGCACAAGGAAACCCTGGACAGCGCCAGCCAGGCGGCGGCGGCCGGCGGCGTCACCACCATGATCTGCATGCCGGACACCGATCCGGTGATCGACGATGTGGCGCTGGTGGATTTCATCGCCCGGCGGGCGCGGGACACGGCCACGGTGAACATTCACCCTATGGCGGCGCTGACCAAGGGGCTCGAAGGCAGGCAGATGACCGAAATCGGGCTGCTGACCGATGCCGGCGCGGTGGCCTTCACCGACGGCAAGAAGAGCGTCGCCGACCCGCAATTGCTGCGGCGCGCCCTCACCTATGCCCGCAATTTCGGGGCGCTGGTGGTGCAGCATGTGGAAGAGCCGTCGCTGGGGAGCGGCGGGGTGATGAATGAAGGGCTGGTCTCGACACGGCTCGGCCTGCCCGGTATTCCGGCGGCGGCCGAAATCATCATGCTGGAGCGGGATTTGCGGCTGGTGGAGCTGACCGGAGCGCGGTATCACGCGGCGCAGATTTCCTGCCGCCAGGCGCTCGACGCCATGCGCGCCGCCAAGAAACGCGGCCTGCCGGTGACCTGCGGCGCCAGCATCAACCATCTGGTGCTGAACGAGAACGATATCGGCTCCTATCGCACCTTCTTCAAAATGTCGCCGCCGCTGCGCAGCGAGGACGACCGCCAGAGCCTGGTGGAAGGGCTGGCCGACGGCACGCTGGATGTGATCGTGTCGGACCACGACCCGCAGGATCAGGACACCAAGCGCCACCCGTTCGAAGAGGCGGAGTTCGGCGCCATCGGGGTCGAGACCCTGCTGCCCGCCGCCCTGTCGCTGGTGCATAATGAGAAGATCCCGCTGATGCGGGTGCTGCATGCGCTGACCGCCGGGCCGGCCTCGGTGCTGCGGCTCGACAGCGGGCGGCTGGAGCCGGGGGCGCCGGCCGATCTGGTGCTGATCGACACCGAAACGCCGTGGCAGGTGGATGCGGAAAAGCTGAAATCAAAGTCCAAGAACACACCCTTTGAAGACAAGCGCTTTCAGGGTTATGCTCTGCGCACCGTGGTGGGCGGCGCCAGCGTGTTCACCGCCTGACCGGCAACGGGGAAAGAGCTTCCCGGCGGGGCCGGCAGAGTCAAGGGGGGGGGATCCATCATGACAGGCGATTTCATGTTGCCGGGGCTTTTGGCGTTGCTGTTTGGCTATGGGTTCGGTTCGATCCCGTTCGGGCTGATCCTGTCGCGGCTGGCCGGGCTCGGCGATGTGCGCCGGATCGGTTCCGGTAATATCGGCGCCACCAATGTGCTGCGCACCGGCAATAAGAAGGTGGCCGCCCTGACCCTGGCGGCCGACATGGCCAAGGGGCTGGCGCCAGTGTTGATCGTGCATCAGAATTTTGGCCTGAAGCTGGCGCTTCTGGCCGGCCTTGGCGCCATGCTCGGCCATATCTTTCCCATATGGCTGAAATTCAAGGGCGGCAAGGGCGTTGCCACCTATATCGGCGTATTGGCCGGGCTGTTCTGGCCCTCGGCGCTGATCTTCTGCCTGATCTGGCTGGCCTCGGCCTTCACCACCCGCATATCCTCGCTATCGGCGCTGATCGCCAGTGCGCTGGTGCCGCTGAGCGGGATTTATTCGGGCACCGCCCAGCCGCTGCTGCTGGCCGGCGGGCTGGCGATGTTCTCGCTGATTATCTTCGCGGCCCATCATGAGAATATCGGCCGGCTGATCCGCGGCACCGAAAGCCGGATCGGCGGCAAATGATGCTTTCGGAGGCCGAACGCTTCCAGCGTCTCTGCCTGATCCGCAGCGAAAATGTCGGGCCGGCCACTTATCACGGGCTGATGCAGCGTTTCGGCAGCGCCGGCGAGGCGCTGAGGGCGCTGCCCGAGCTTTCGGCCCGGGGCGGCATGAAACGCAAAATCCGCATCTGCCCGCCCGAAGAAGCCGAGGCCGAAATCCGCGCCGCCCACAAGGCGGGCGCGCGCTATGTGATGAGCGGCGAGCCGGATTACCCGCCCCTGCTGCAGCATATCCACGCGCCGCCGCCGGTGCTGTGCCTGAAGGGGGACCGCAAGGTCTTGCACCGGCCGGGATTGGCGATCGTCGGCTCGCGCAACGCTTCGGCGCTGGGGCGGAAACTCACCGGTGAGATCGCCGCCGAGATGGCGGCGGCGGGCTATTGCATCATCTCGGGCCTGGCACGCGGCATCGACACGGCGGCGCATGAGGCCAGCGTCGATCAGGCCAGTGTCGCGGTGCTGGCGGGCGGCGTCGATGTGATCTATCCGCCGGAAAACCACGCGCTTTACGAACGGATCAGCCGCCAGGGCGCGGTGCTGAGCGAGATGCCCCCGGGTTTTACCCCGCGCGGGCGCGATTTTCCGCGCCGCAACCGGCTGGTGTCGGGCATGGCGCTGGGCACGCTGGTGGTCGAGGCCGCCGCCAGATCGGGCTCGCTGATCACCGCGCGCCTGGCCCGCGAGCAGAACCGGGAAGTGTTCGCGGTACCAGGCTCGCCCAAGGACCCGCGCGCCGCCGGCACCAACCGGCTGCTCCGCGACGGGGCCGTGCTGACCTGCGGCGCCGCCGATATTCTGGAGGTGCTGGGGCCGATGAGCGGCGACATGATCCGCCCGCCCGGCCTGCCGCTGGAAGAGGCCGAAGCGCCCTGCCCCGCCGCCCCGGACGAGATCGACAGCGACGGGCGCCGGCGCCTGATCGCCCTGCTCGGCCCGGTGCCGGTCAGCATTGACGAGCTGATCCGCCAGGCCGAGATGCCGCCGGCCCAGGTGCATGAGGTGCTGATGGAGCTCGATCTGGCCGGACGGCTCGACCGGAACACGCCCGGCGCGGTGGGATTGGCATGATTTGCCTCGCGCCAATGCCCCCGGACCTGCAGTCCGGGGCATAGCTCCGGCGGGGCGGCCTGACCGGCCGACGCCCGGTCGGGCTTGCCGCTCAGCTCCGGGGATTCGGACCTGAGCGGGTGTACATATCGTTTGTGTCCCTGATGGCTGCCGTTCCTACCCTCTCCGCTCCTCTTTCTTAGTGATAATCGGCTCCGGCCCGCTCCCCCACCCGGCCACCCAGGGAGAGTATCTCAAGGTGGCCGGTGGGGCAGCGGGCCTAATATATTTTCCCTGCCCGCAAATGCATCACGGCAATTTCTGTATAGGGAGGGTCAGTCCTTGCTGGCCGAGGGGTTGTCCGGGGCCGTTTCCAGCAGCATTTTCAGCTCGGAAAGCTCGAACAAAGCCGCCTTCAGCATGCGCAGATGATTGCTTTTCAGACCCGCCGGCGCCGGTTTGGGCGGCGCGCTCATCACCGGCTCGCGCCGCGCCGGGGGCTCGGCGACCATTGTCTGCTCTTCGGCCATGGCGGCTGCGGCCGGAGCGTGGTTGACCGGTTTTGGCGCCGGAGGCTCGGGCGGGGCCTCGGGCGCGGGCGCCTCGGCTTCGGCTTCGCTCTCCTCGCGGGTCACCGCCTGAACATGGGCAACCCCCTGCTCGCGCAGTATTTTCTGCACACCCTTGATTGTATAGCCCTCGCCATAGAGCAAATGCTTGATGCCGCCAACGAGGTCTACATCCGCCGGACGGTAATAACGGCGGCCCCCGCCGCGCTTCAACGGTTTGATCTGATGGAATTTGCTTTCCCAGAATCGCAGCACATGCTGGGGAACATCAAGCTCCTCGGCCACTTCGCTGATGGTCCGGAAGGCGTCCGGCGATTTTTCCACACCCGTCTCCCAATTCTGATAGCGGATCGGTCCTGGGCCTGCTCCCCCTCTGGCAGGTCACCGGACCGGCGACTCCACGACATCGCCCCTGGGAAAGACTAGCTCAGTTTCCTAGCCTGCATCAACTCTCTGTTTCATGACCTGGCTCGGCCTGAAAGACAAGACACGGCGGGGAGTTATGGTCACTTCCTCACCTGTCTTGGGATTGCGTCCGATCCGGGCGCGCTTGTCGCGCACCATGAAATTGCCAAAGGAGGAAATCTTGACCTCCTCGCCCTTTTCCAGGCTCGAAAGGATTTCTTCGATAATGAATTCAACCAGGCCCGCCGATTCGCTTCTGGATAATCCGACCTTCTGATAGATCACTTCTGCCAGATCCGCGCGCGTCAATGTCTTGCTTGTCATCGCCCTCATGCCCCCCTATAGGCAGCCTCTCGTATTAGTATTGCGAATTTTGTGCATGAAATCAATGAAGAATCCATGCTCGGCGGAACTGCCGCAGGTCGTAAATACAACTTACCAGCGCAAAAGCGACGATCCCCAGGTGAATCCACCACCCATGGCTTCGATTAAAACCAGATCTCCGCGCTGAATGCGTCCGTCCCGCACCGCCTCGTCGAGGGCCAGCGGTATGGAAGCCGCCGAAGTATTGCCATGCCGGTCGAGGGTCATGACGATCCTGTCCGGGTCGAGGCCGATCTTGCGGGCGGTGCCGTCGAGAATGCGCTTATTGGCCTGATGGGGCACGAACCAGTCGATATCCGACGCCTTCATGCCCGAGGCTTCGAGCGCCTCCTCGATGCATTGGGCGATATTGACCACCGCATGGCGGAACACCTCGCGCCCGGACATGCGCACACAGCCCACGGTCCCGGTGGAGGATGGGCCGCCATCCACATAGAGTTTGTCGTAAAAGCGCCCGTCGGAATGGATATGGGTGCTCAAAATCCCCTGATCATCGGCCTCACCGGGCTGCTCGCGGGCTTCGAGTACCACGGCGCCCGCCCCGTCGCCGAACAGCACGCAGGTGGTGCGGTCCTCCCAGTCGAGAATGCGCGAAAAAGTTTCGGCGCCGATCACCAGCGCGGTTTTGTATTGTCCGGCTTTCAGAAAATTGTCGGCGGTGGCCAGGGCGAACACAAAACCGCTGCATACCGCCTGCAGATCGAAAGCCGCGCCATGGGTGATGCCCAGCGCCGCCTGGATGGCGGTGGCGGTGGAGGGAAAGGTATTGTCCGGCGTCGAGGTGGCGAGCACGATCAGCTCGATCTCATCGGCGCGCATGCCGGCATGGGCCAGCGCCTTTTCGGCCGCGCGGATGCCCAGTGTCGAGGTCAGCTCACCCTCGGCGGCCACGCGCCGTTCTCTAATGCCGGTGCGTTCCACGATCCAGGCATCGCTGGTGTCGACTTTCGCCGCCAAATCATCATTGGTCAGAACGGTTTCGGGCAGAAACGAGCCGCATCCCCGCACCACCGAGCGCAATTTTGTCAAGTTGAAACGGCCTTTTGTACTGATGTGTCGTCCGGCACATTATCGATCTGATGGGATGTGTCAATGTCCCGCGCGATCTTCCTGTTGAGATCAAACTTCACCATATTGACCCCAAGGTCAATGGCATTGGAAAAGCCGGTGCTGCTGGCGGCACCGTGACTTTTGATCACCAGGCCGTTGAGACCCAGAAATACCCCGCCATTGGCGCGGGTGGGATCGAGCTTCTCCTTCAGCGCATCGAAGGCCGGCTTGGCCAGCAGATAGCCGATTTTGGTGCGCAGGGAGCGGGACATGGCGTTTTTGAGAAAATTGCCGATCTGTCTGGCGGTGCCCTCGGCGGTCTTCAGGGCGATATTGCCACTGAACCCTTCCGTCACCACCACATCGACAATGCCCTGGCCCAGATCGTTGCCCTCGACAAAGCCGTGATAGGCCAGCGGCAGATCCAGCGCGCGCAGAATCTGACCTGCCCTTTTCACCGGTTCCAGCCCCTTCACCTCCTCGACGCCGATATTCAGCAGCCCCACCGTGGGGCGGCGCTGATCGAACACCGCCCGGGCCATGGCGGCGCCCATCACCGCGAAATCCACCAGCAATGTGGTGTCGGCGCCGATGGTGGCGCCCATGTCGAGCACGATGCTCTCGCCCCGGTTGGTTGGCCACAGGCCGGCAATGGCCGGGCGCTCAATGCCCGGCATGGTGCGCAGATTGAACACCGCCATGGCCATCAGCGCGCCGGTGTTACCGGCCGACACCGCCGCATCGGCCTTGCCGAACTTGACCGCGTCGATGGCCCGCCACATGCTGCTCTCGCGCCGTCCGCGACGCAGGGCCTGGCTGGGTTTTTCATCCATCCGTACCGCAATGTCGCAATGGACGAATTCGCTGACCTCGGCCACGCTTGGATAGCGGTCGAGCCAGCGCGGCACCACGTTCTTGTCACCAAAAATAATGAATTTAAGCTGAGGATCGCGAATAAGCGACTCAGCCGCACCTGGAATGACCACTGATGGCCCGTTGTCGCCCCCCATGGCGTCCAGTGCTATAACAGGCTGCTCCTGCATATCCCTCCGCACCTTCTGATAGGAATGGATCATATGAAATGAGGCGAAAGCCTAGTGGCCTCGAAATTCACTGACAAGCCCCTAGACTGTCACATCTGTAATATTTTGTAATAATCTGCGGGTGCGTGACTTATTCGCCACCGGTGTTCAGATTTGACAGAATCCGGAACGGTGAGTCGCCCGAGCCCGAGCCGCCGGCCTCTTCCTCGCTGGCGGCGGCGGGCAGTTCGGCGCCCTCAAGGCGCGGATAAGGATCGACGCTGAGCGCCAGCCATTCGGCGGCCAATTCGCCCAAATCGATGAAATCGCCTTCAAATAATTCAGGTATTTCCTCGTGCTCCAAATCTGAGAACGCCTCGCCATGGCGTCCGTCATCGCCAAGGGCTCCAGCCAGCGCCTGCGGCCAGTACAGGGCCTCCAGGGTCTCGTCCACCTGTTCGGGCACCGGCTCCAACGTTACCGAGCAACGCTGGGTGAGGCTGGCCGTGAGGCGCCCCACGATCCGCACGCCCTTGCGGCGCCAACGCGACAGGCGCATTTCGGCGCCGAGAGCGGAAATGTCGATAAAGCCGAATCGCTCTGCCAGGGCGGCGCATTCACCTGCGCCGGCGGTGATGGTGAGGCTGCGCTCGTCATCAAGCACTTCGTCGGCGCGGAAGGGGCGCGAGAATTCCGGCGCGTCAATATCCCTGATCCCGTTCATGCCACCGCCTCCGGGTCAGCAAAGTCAGGCCGGCCTGCGAGAATATCCTCAAGGGCGGCCGCGTCCAGCTTGTTCATGCAGGCCAGCACATAATCGGCCAGCCGGCCGGCATGAGCGGGCTCGTCCTGGTCCGAAAACACGTTTCGGGCCAGGGCATCCACCAGTTCGGCGCGATCGGCGCGGGCGCCTTCATAGGCCATGGCGCGGCCATAGAACACATTGGCCATTTTCTTCACCCGGCGCGGCACTCCCATATCGGAAATGCCATTTTCGCGCAGGGCGCGGTCCAGCTCGCGGAACATGCGCTCGGGCAGCAGGCGCGGCAGTTCGCCGGCCGCCTCGCCCTCCGGCCGCAGACGCTGGACCAGCAGATAGACATGCAGGGCCAGCATGTCGAACCGTCCGTCCAGCGTATCGGCGACGCCGTAATCGCGAAAAAACGCCGGCTGCCTCGCCTGCGTCACAATCGCCTCATAAAGAGGGTCGAGAGCCTGCTGGCCCAGGGGTTTCGTCTGAAAAAATCGCTTGAAGATGGACATGGCCCTGATCCGGTGGGTTTAACGGGAAGCAGACGCAGCTTGAATTTCCGGCCGCGCCGGTTTAGGTCATCACACAGCTTCAATATCACTCATTGGCCCGCCATGAAAGATTCTCTCATCTCCGCCAAATTGCGGCATCTTATCACCGGGCCGGTGCCGGCCATGATGCTGCTCGGCCTCACCGTCACGGCCTGCGGCTCGATCGTCGATCATCGCGGCTATGTGATGTCGGACGACCGGATCAACCAGGTGGATGTGGGGGCCAGCAAGGAGCAGGTGCAAACCGCGCTCGGTTCGCCCTCGGCGACCTCGACCATCGAAGGGACCGGCGGGCTGACCTATTATTACATCTCCAGCAAGCTGGAGCAGAAACTGTTCTTCGCGCCCAAAGTGACCGACCGTACCATTCTGGCGATCGATTTCGACGATAAGGAAACGGTGACGAAAGTCGCAAAATACGGGTTGAAGGACGGGGTGATCTTCGATTTCATCAGCCGCAAGACCCCGACCCGTGGCAAGAAGCTGACCTTTTTGCAGCAGATGTTCGGCAATATCGGCCGCTTCAACAGCAAGGGTGGCGGGTTGTTCCCGCAGCGTAAGCAATAAGCTGGGATTTCACACCGCAGCGATCATCGCGTGATGACCGCCGCATGTGCCTGTGCGCAAGGTTACGCCGGGCGGGCGGCGCCATAGCGGGGCGCCCACAGCCCCAGCAGATGCACCGCCAGATTGACCGACAGCGACAGCAGCAGCAGAATGAGGCCAAGGCCGAGCGCCAGGCTGAGATTGCCTTTGCTGGTCTCCAGGGCGATGGCGGTGGTCATCACCCGGGTGGCGTGGTCGATATTGCCGCCGACGATCATCACCGCGCCCACTTCGGCGCTGGCGCGCCCGAACCCGGCCAGCAGGGCGGTGGCGAGGCTGAAGCGGGCCTCCCACAGCATGGTGCCGATCAGCGATACACCGCCAATATCCATTGAGCGCATCTGCTCGTCATATTCGGTCCACAGATCGGCAATGGTCTGGCGGGCCGGGGCGGAGATGACCGGCAGGATCAGGATGGTCTGGGCAATGATCATGGCGGCAGGCGAATAGAGCAGGCCGAAGGTGCCGAGCGGGCCTGAACGGGACAACATCAGATAAACGATCAGCCCGACCACCACCGGCGGCAGGCCCATGCCCGCATTGACCATCAGCGCCAATGCCTTGCGGCCGGGAAAACGGAACAGGGCCAGACAGGCGGCCAGCGGCATGCCGAGCAGCGCCGCCACCAGCACCGCGGTCAGGCTGACACGCAGGGAAAGGGCGACGATCTCGATCAGATTGCCGTCCAGCCGGGCGATCAGCAACAGGGCCTGCCAGACGGCGCCGCTCAAATCGTTCTGCATGGCTTGAGTCTTGCCCTCGCTTCGGCTCCGCACATATAGTGCGGTTAGTTTTTACATATCAATAAGACGAGGTAAATTGAAATGACCCATTATTTTACGCGCGGCGCCAGCGCCCTGCTCTGCGCTATGGCGCTGATGAGCGACCCGCTCACCCCGGCCAAGGCCGAGGATGCCCGCATCATCGTGCAGTCCACCACCTCGACCCAGAATTCGGGCCTGCTGAACGTGCTGCTGCCGCAGTTCAAGGCCGAAACCGGCATTACCGTGCATGTGGTGGCGGTCGGCACCGGCCAGGCATTGAAGAACGCCCGCAATGGCGATGGTGATGTGCTGCTGGTGCATGCCAAGCCGGCGGAGGAGAAATTCGTGGCCGAGGGCTTCGGGGTCAAGCGCCTGGATGTGATGTATAACGACTTCGTCATTGTCGGCCCGGCCGCCGACCCGGCCGGCATTGCCGGCTCCACGGACGCGGTGGCATCGCTGAAGAAGATTGCCGCGGCAAAGGCGGCTTTTGCCTCGCGGGGCGATGATTCCGGCACCCATAAGAAAGAACGGGCGCTGTGGAAGCTGGCGGGGATCGACCCGGCCAAGGGCTCGGGCGGATGGTATCGGGAACTGGGCTCGGGCATGGGCGCCACGCTGAACGCCGCCGCCGGCATGAACGCCTATACGATGAGTGACCGGGCCACCTGGATCGCCTTTGGCAATAAGGGGGATCTGAAGGTGCTGGCCGAACATGACGCCAAGCTGTTCAACCAATATGGGGTGATCCTGGTCAACCCGGAGCGCCACAAACATGTGAAGGCCAAGGCGGGCCAGGCCTTTATCGACTGGCTGACCGGCCCCAAGGGCCAGGCGGCGATCGCCGCATTCAAGGTGCAGGGCAAGCAATTGTTCTTCCCCAATGCCAACAAGCAAAGCAGCTAAGCCCCTCATTTTCAAAGAGTAATAATCATGACCGACAGCCCGCCGATCAGCCGTTTTCCAGTACCTGAACTGTCCGAGATGCCGGACGATATCCGGGCCCGCATCGAGGCGGTGCAGGAAAAAACCGGCTTCATCCCCAATGTGTTCCTGTCCCTGGCCTACCGGCCGGAAGAGTTCCGCGCCTTCATGGCCTATCACGACACGCTGATGGACAAGGCCTCCGAGGCCTTGTCCAAGGCCGACAGGGAGATGATCGTGGTGGCGACCAGCAATGCCAATCAGTGCCAATATTGCGTGGTGGCGCATGGGGCGATCCTGCGCATCCGGGCCAGACAGCCCCTGGTGGCGGATCAGGTGGCGGTCAATTATCGCAAGGCCGATATCAGCCCGAAACAAAAGGCGATGCTGGATTTCGCCCTCAAGGTGTCCCAGAAAGCCTATGAGGTTAACGATGCCGATTATGCGCTGCTGGAGACCCATGGCTTCAGCCGCGACGACATCTGGGACATTGCGGCGATCTCGGCCTTTTTCGGCCTGTCGAACCGGATGGCCAATGCGATCAATATGCGCGCCAATGACGAGTTCTACGCCATGGGGCGTTAGAGCATCATGCGCCAGGGATGATGAAGTTTGTTTGGTAAGACGTTTTGGCGGGGGCTGAGACGGGGGTTATGCATCGGTGCGCTGATGCTTCTTGGCGGCTGCCTTGGCGCGGGCGGGCCGTCATCGGAGGTGCTGCGCCTGGCGGGCGGCGCCGACGATGCCGGGCCGCTCTGGCACGAGGCGGGGTTTGAAAACCCGGTGTTCTACAGCCTGCCGGCAGCGGCCGAGCCGCCGGAAACCGGCTTTTCGCATCAATTGGCGCCGCTGACCTATCTGACACCGCGCGGCTCGAAATGGCTGCCCGAGGAGATAAGCTGGTTCACCGAAGGCGTGCCGGCCGCCCTCGCCCATTGCGGTATCGCCCTGACCAAAGTGCAGATTGTGCAGGCGGATTTCACACAAGGCGGCCGGGACGGCAAGACATTGCGCGAAATGATCGGCAAAAGCCCGGCGGCGGCGGGCCTGACCCTTTTGTTCACCGATGAGCCAGGCCGGCAACCGATGCAAGCGGCCGGCGGCGCGGACGGGCCCCCCGCGCCGATGGCGGTGATCCCGCGCCAGGGGGTTCCCGGCGGCCAATCGCAGCCGGAGAAGATGGCCGCCCGGAGCATCGGCCATCTGCTGGGGCTGGAGCAGCTTGCGGCCGGCGCCTCCGCATCGACGCAAGGATGCGAGGCCTGCCAGTTCACGCCCCCGCAATGCGCGCTTATGAAGACGCATCCGCTGGTGAGCAAACGGGACGGCAAACCGGCCTGAACCGGCCATCAGGATCGATGCGCACCCATTGCGTCCGGCCCGGCACCCGACTTGACACCCCAGCAGAATCAACGAAAGAGTTGATCTTAGAGACATCTATGCGGCCTGAAAGGAC
>PKTQ01000269.1 GCA_002869085.1 Hyphomicrobiales bacterium
AACCTTGATGCCATAGGCCCGGGCGCGCTCGGCGGCCAAACCGAAATTGAGCCGGTCGCCGGTGTAGTTTTTGACAATCAGCAGACAGCCCGCCGGGCCCGAAACCGCCAAAATGCCCGCCAGCACCGCATCAACCGAAGGCGAGGCAAAAACATCGCCGCAAACAGCGGCTGTCAGCATGCCCGCCCCGACAAACCCCGCATGCGCAGGCTCATGGCCGGAGCCGCCGCCCGAAACCAATGCAACCTTGGACTTGTCCCAATCTTCGCGGACAATGACCTTGATATGCGGAAAACCATCCAAACGCGCCAATCTCCCGCCCGCAGTGCGCAAGAGGCCATTAATGGACTCCGTAACAAGCGAGTCCTTGTTATTCATAAATTGGGCCATGAATATTCTCCTTAATTCACACGGTCGCCATTGGCGTCAAAATAGAGGGGGTTCTGTGGTCTGATGGCGATGAGATCTCCCTTTTTCAGCGTGGTGTGGACTTCCGCCAGGGTGATCAGATCAATGCCGTTGACCTTGAGATGCAACCGTGTCTGGTCGCCCAGATATTCGACCCGGACCACTTCGGTTTCGATGCCGTCACCAATGCTGATATGTTCGGGGCGCAGCCCCAGGCTGGCGGCCCCGGCCGGCGCACCGGGAAACAGATCGGCGGGCACGATATTGATTTTGGGGGAACCAAGTCGCCCGGCGGCATAGATGCTGACCGGGTCCGCATAAATCTCGCGAGGCGAGCCGAACTGCACCAGCCTGCCGTGATCGAGAACACCGACATGGGTGGCCATGGTCATGGCTTCGATCTGATCATGGGTGACATAAAGCATGGTGGCGCCAAGATTGGCCTGGATGCGCTTAAGCTCGATGCGCAGATCCGAGCGCAGCTTGGCGTCAAGCGAGCTGAGCGGTTCGTCCATGAGGTAGACCTGCGGATTTCGCACCAGGGCGCGTCCGATGGACACACGCTGCATTTCACCGCCGGAAAGCTCTGTCGCCTTATTGCCCAGCTTATGGGTGATTTGCAGGATCTCGGCCACTTCTTCGATTTTGCGCTGAATTTCATCCGCAGGGGTGCGCAGCATGGGCGATTTGAGCGGGAAGGTGAGGTTTTCAAGAACCGTCAGGTGCGGATATAGCGAATATTGCTGAAACACCATGGCGATATTTCGCTGCGCCGGGGTTAAACCCACGGCATCCTGGCCATTGATGAAAATCTGGCCCTGATCGGGTTTGTCCAGGCCGGAAATCAAGCGGAGCGTGGTGGTTTTGCCGGCGCCGGTGGGTCCAAGCAGAACCACAAATGCGCCGTCGTCAACCGTCAGGCTCACCTCTTCCAGAGCGGTCTGGGCGCCAAAGGATTTGGATACGCTCTGTAATCTGACTTCAGCCATGATCCAGCACTCCCTTATTGGCTTGAGACAGCAGAGCAGCGCCCGTGGATTTGTCGAACAGCGTGATGTTGAGCGAACTGAAATTCAGCCCGACGGATTCACCTTCTTCAACCGTCTGGGTGGCGGGAATCCGTGCCTTGAGCACACCGTTCGGGCTCTCGATCGTGATGATTTGCGTGGTGCCGAGATATTCGGTGGCAATGACACCGCCCCGGTATCGGCTTTCATCGTCCAGCGAGACATGTTCGGGTCTGACGCCGAACACCAGATCGCCCGATGCGCCCTCGAGCAGGGCGGGAATATCAAAGCGCTGACCATCAAGCTGAATATGCGAATCCCCTTCTGCCACCGAGCCATTGAAATGAAGGAAATTCATGCTGGGTGAGCCGATGAAATCAGCCACGAACAGGGAGGCGGGCCAATCATAGATCTCCTGGGGAACGCCAAACTGCTCAACGCTGCCCTGGTTCATCACCACGATCTTATCGCCCATTTGCATGGCTTCGAGCTGGTCATGGGTGACATAGACTGTGGTCGCGCCCATCTGGTCATGCAGCGCGCGCAGCTCTTCGGACATATGGCCGCGAAACTCCGCGTCGAGCGCGCCGAGGGGTTCATCCATCATGAAGGCCTTGGGCTCGCGAACGATGGCCCGCCCCAGCGCCACGCGCTGGCGGTCGCCACCTGAAAGGCCGCTCACCGGTTTGTTGAGAAGATCACTGATACCCAGAATACCGGCCACTTCCGCCACCCTGGCTTTGATCTGCGCCTTGGGCATGCCCTGACTTTTCAGCGGGTAGCTGATGTTCTGGCGGACATTCATATGCGGATAGAGCGCGAACATCTGAAACACAAAGGCGATATCACGCTCTGATGCCCGCAAGCCGGAGACTTCCTCGCCATCGATATAAACCTCACCCTCGGTGGGCAGTTCCAGCCCGGCGATCATGCGTAATGTTGTTGTTTTTCCGCAGCCTGAGGGGCCGAGCAACATAAAGAACTCGCCATCCTCTATGGTGAAACTCGATGATTTCACGGCTGTGAAATTTCCAAAATCCTTACGGAGATTTTTGACGATGATTTGCGCCATGAATTATTCCTGGAAATGGCTGACGATGATGAACATCACCGTGCCGATAAGCGTGACAAGGAAGGAATAGGTGAAGGCCACCATCCAGAAAGGCTGCATCAGCATGAACACACCAAGCGCAATCAGAATCGATGCCAGCATTTCCCAGGCGCCACGCCGGAACCGCAACAAATTGTTGATGAATCCGGTCATTTGCGTACCGCTCCAAAAGTGATGCCGCGCAGCAGATGCTTGCGCAGGAAGATCGTGAAGATCATGACAGGAAGCAGGAAGATCGTGGCCCCGGCCGCCACCGCAGGCCAATCCAGACCTCCCACGCCGAT
>PKTQ01000212.1 GCA_002869085.1 Hyphomicrobiales bacterium
TGCCGTTGAGCGTAGATGGATCTGTAGGGTGCGATGGTCTGTGCTTCGGTCTCGATCAGCATGTTGGACAGCTCAAACAGGGTCTGACGGCTGCCGCGATAGCCGATCCAGTTGCGGGCCGGCGCTCCCATCCGGTCAAATTGCGGGAAGCCCGCGCGCAATAGCGGCACATCAAGCCGTTCGGCGGTGGCGCTGCAATGGGCATTGCCGATGATCAACTCGGTGCCTTCAAACCTGGCCAGTTCTTCCAGATCGCCAATCTTGACCTCGGAGGCGTTCACATGTTCAAGAATTGCGGCATTCGAGGGGGAAACAGCGGCCACAAGTTCGGCGCCGATGCCGTCAAGAAGATCACTGAAAGCAATCAGCAGGTCCGGGTCGCCTGCCACCGCCACACGGCGCATGCCAAGATGAAAATGGCTGTCGAGCATGGCGTCCTGCAACTGGCTACGCTGACGCTCCATCCGGGCTGGAACCGGATTGCCGGAAATTTCATGCAATGCCTGAATGAACCGGTCGACAGCCTTCAGCCCCATGAGATGGTTGAAGCGGGTGTCGGGCACGCCGATGCGCCGATGCAGCAGATCGGCCGCCGCTTTCAGGCTGTCGCCAATGACCAGAGTTGCCCGGGCCTTGTGCAGGAATTCAAAATCATCAACGCTGGCGCCGCCGGTGGTCAAGGCGGAAAAATCGCTTTTGGTCAGATGCCCGTCAAGGCTGCCGGAGAGGTCCGGAATAACGATAGGGATCAGATCAAAGGCTTCGATGATCTCCTTGAGTTCTTCAATATCCCCAGGGGTCAATGAGGCGTTGACCAGCACATTGACTTGCCGGTTTGAGCTCACCCCTCCCTTGGCTTGCGCTTCCGGCACCAACTGATCGATCATGGCGGCGGCGGCCTTGGCGAACCCGCTTTCAAGGCAGCCGCTATAGTCCGGCGTCTCTACCGGTACCACCGCTGTTTTTGCAAACTCGGGATAGTGTTGCCTGAATTCATTGACCGCGCCAAAACTGTCCGAGCCCTGCGTTTCCGAAAGCCCGGTGGTCGGGATGCCAATAAGCGCGGGGGCGAATTTTTCGCAAATGACTTTCAGTCCCTCAACCACATTGCCATCGGCCCCCATGACCGTGCTGACCTGATCCATGGCGGTGGTCTGCAGCGGCATCGGTTCGCGGAAATGGCTGATCAGAAAAATCTTGCCGAATGCCGTGCAGCCCTGTGCGCCGTGCAGCATGGATATGGTGTCCGCCATGCCCATGAAGGCGAGGGTTGCTCCCATGGTGGAGCTGGCCTTGAGCGGGCTCACCGAAAGGGCCTTGTTACGTTTGACGATCCTGGACATGGCTCTACTCCGCTGCCTCCGCTTTGCCGGGCAGTTCCCAGGGCGCCGGATTGCGCACCGCCTGCCAGACCGGGTTTTCGATAGTCAGGGCCAATTGCCCGGCAAAACTGATCATGCCGTCATAGCCGGCATAGGCATGCTCGCGTTCCTGATTGATATGCAGGAAGGGCAACCGGGCCTTCAGCGCCGTATACATGTTGCGGCCCCCTGCGATCAGCACATCGGTTTTTGTTTCATGCGCCAAGTCAATCAGGGCGCGCGGGCCGGCGCTGTCTTCCAGCATGCGGGTGTTCTCGCCCATCAATTCACGGATTTTGGCCTTGTCGTCTTCTGTCGATTTGCGGGTCGAGGTTGCCACCACCTCCATGCCAAGATCCTGCAGGGCGGATACAATGGACCAGGCTTTGACGCCGCCGGTATAGAGCAGGGCGCGTTTGCCTTCGAGCCGGTTGCGCCAGGGTTTGAGGGCTTCATGAATGCGGGCTTCCTCGCGGGCGATCAGCGCCTCGGTGCGCAGCGTCAGATCCGGGTCATCGATCAGCCGGGCAAAGCTGCGCAATGCCTCACTCATGTCGCGGACGCCGTAAAAACTGCCCTCGAACCATGGTGTGCCATATTGCTCTTTGAGCTTGCGGGCGACATTGATCATCGCCTTGGAGCACACCATCATATTCACGCAAGAGCGGTGCATGGTCTGCACCTCGCAAAAGCGCGCATCTCCGGATAAGGAACCAAGCACTCGAAGGCCAAGCTCATCCAGCAGCGGCAAGACATGCCAAAGCTCGCCGGCGATATTATATTCACCGATCATCGCGATGTCGTGAATCGTGATGCCGTCGCGGTGCAGATGCTCCGGCACCGGATCAGGCTCCCTGGTGCCGATCACATGTTTGACCATGGCTTCGCCCGCAATGCGGTTGCCAAGATTTTTGGTTCCATAAAACCCGGCCGCATCCACAGGGACAACCGGCACGCCCCATTTGTCTGCGGCTGCTTTGCACACGGCCTCAATGTCGTCTCCGACCAGGGCAGGAACACAGGTATTGTAGACAAATACGGCTTCCGGCCTGTAGCTGTCGATGGCCTGTTTGATGGAATGGAACAGGCGTTTTTCGCCCCGGCCCATGATCACATCCTGCTCGGTCAAATCGGTGGTCATGCCCAGCTTGTACAGTTTCGCGCCGGATGACTTGCTGCCCCGGTTGTCCCAGGAACTGCCCGCGCAGGCGATTGAGCCATGAACAATATGGGCCACATCGGCGATTGGCAGCAGAGCAATCTGCGCCCCGTCAAAGCAGCA
>PKTQ01000034.1 GCA_002869085.1 Hyphomicrobiales bacterium
CCTGGCCTTTGGCGGCGGTGCGGCCCTGGCCGATCAGGAGAAAACCCGAATGTTCAGCGTCCATCCCATCGGCTATGTCCGCAAGGCAGAGGGCAAAACCCGCATCGTCCTCGACAAGGCCTATCAGCCCGGGCTGTTGGGGCTGGAGCGTCTGGAGGAAATCTGGGTGCTGTGGTGGTTCGATAAAAACGACACCCCCGAGAAACGTGCCATTCTCCAGGTGCACCCCAGGGCAAATCCCGCCAATCCGCTCACCGGCGTGTTCGCCACCCGCGCCCCGTTGCGCCCGAATCTGATCGCCCTCACCAAATGCCGGGTCGTTGCGGTCAGGGACAATGTCATCGAGATCGAAAGCATCGACGCCTTTGCAGGCACCCCGGTGCTCGACATCAAGCGGGTGATCGAAGCGGCGGACTGAACCCTTATCCGGCGAAAGACCCTGCCTGCATGATTTCAGGCCGACAAGCTGATGAGCTATGGACCGGGAGCGGGTCAGGGGCGGCATCGAACCATGCGTGTAATTTGTTGATATTATTGAATATTTATATCAGTTCCAGAGGGGTGTTACCCCCGTTTTTACCCCCAAATATCAATTTGGCAGTGGTTCGATTCCAAATTCACAGATAATGATCGTTTTGAGTGTAAATGACACAATGCAGTATGACTAAAGAGGTCGTTGAACTGCATAAAGACCAGTTGCTGTCATTATCACTGATGAATGTCATAACGCTCGATGGCACTACCTCATCATTCCGCATTTTATTCGTTTTTTTCTAGAAGTCTTAAAGTTGAATGTCGACATTCTATTTGTGCGCGTTATAATCATTAAACTAAACATATACGGGAGGGTGGTGAATCATGAAATCTGGAGCCAACCAAAGCATAGTTTCGGAGCAACTCGTTAGCAAACTACTCGATAGCTATGCCAATTGGAGTATTGCAGTTCTGATACTCACACTCATAGCTTATTCGCTTGTGATCGTATGGGGCGCGCGGAAACTTGGGCTTGTTCTCAACAACACGAAAACACTCACATACCGAGCTGATGAAGGAGCTGAGGGAGCGGTAGAGAAGATCACTGTGAGCGGCATGCATACGCCCTGGCCAAAGGTAACAAGCCCAGCGATCCACTTGAAATCACTAAGGTGAGCGTTTTTATCGGTTCAATCGGTCTGGCAGCTCTCTTCATAGGCATCGGCTATTGGGTTCTGTTCTCACTATTCCTCGGCCCGGACAAATTGGAAAAGCTCGATCACCTGTGGACGTTCTTTCTGGCGGGCTCAGCTATGTTCCTGCCCTATGCTTTTGACCGACTTACCAAGCTTTTCGGTGGTTGAGCATACCGCCTGATTATCACTCAGGCTGTCGGTTAAGCTCATCACCACCGTATACATTAATAATTGGAAGGAGGGATTGGAAAGTCGCGGGAACGCCGAATGACGACACTCCGGCGTTTTTAGTCACGTTGGATACGGAGAACAAGAAATGGACCGTCGGCGGGGACGGTGCGGCCACCGCCTTCAAAACGAAAAAGGGACCATATGTGGTCAAGAAGGTGCCTGCCCGCGAGACGGTCCTCTTGAATGCCGACAAAAATGTTGTCGCTAATTCCGCAACCTGCATGAAGGATCTGATACTGGCGACAAGGGTGCAGGCTATCAGCAGGAAACCGCAAAGGACTTCAGCTGGACCTTGGATAGCAAATAGTCTCACGGGACCATACCCACCGGCGTGACGCTTCGAGAAGCCGAACCCGTCTGCCCCCATGGCCTGCCATAGCGCAGAGATATCCTGCGGGAGAATTGCTCTTCTTACCTACACATCCATCTCTGTCGCGACTCACACTATTCCTTGATCACCCATTTTCAACCGGAATAGGAGGAGAGGCTTTGACAAGACGACTCAGAGCATCTTCGGGATCGGATCCAGACGGCGCATTTGGGCGGATGGCCCGCAGGGGATTCGTCCCCGGCGGGATTTCATGCTCGCCCTGCAGGATGAAATGGGCAAAGGCCGGCTCGTGCGGGGCCGTATCCGGGCCTGCAAAGCGGACATCGAGCTCCCCAATCGCCGCAAGCTCTTCCTCCTCGGGATCCTCCCTATCTGCGGCGCGTTGCCAGAGGATCGCGTGAGAACCTCCCTTTTCCACAAGCCAGAGCCGCAGCCCGGTCATGAGATCCGCGCCGGCAATTGCCTCGGTGCCGATCTTATATCCATCCTTATCTCTGGTGATCGTCACCTTGGCGTTGTGCGCGCCGCTCCGGTCGGTGATGATAAGATGCAACGCCGCCCCCACTGTCAGATCAATCTTCTCCAGCACGATGGGCGCCGGGTTCGGGCGCGCCTGCCCCTTACCGATGGCGATGATTTGCCGGGGATCCCTGGTGGATAACTGTCTGCGGTCCCGGCGCAGTTCCACTTGCACGATGCGTAGGGTAAACTGGCTGTCCGCCACGGCCGGTACGGCCTTCTCACCTGCCAGGGGGGCAAGGGTGCTGATGCCCGTGCCTTCATCCGTTTGAAAGCCCAGCAGCGAATGGAAGCGCTCGCTCACCCGGCTGAAGGCGTCGGGAACCTGCTCCATGACGAGACCGTAAAGCCGGTCTTCGAAAACTGATTCCTTATCGGCGGCACCAGCGGGATAGAGTCTGACTGTCTCATCAGGTGCACTGTCGCGGCGTGTCAGGGCGATCCGGAAATCGTTGGCGGACGCCAACCTCCGTGCCCTCAGCTCATCGGTGAAAATCACTCCTAGCGTATCCGCACCGCGCTCATGGGTGGGCTCGGTGTGGAACTTCCTGAAATCCGTGGCAAACTGGGTGATCTCCCGCTGGGTGCGCGTGCTGGCGGCCAGGGTGTGCGGCGCTTCCAGCTTGTCAAAATCGATCTCATCCGGCTCGGAAGGCGTTCGGGTTGAAAAAAGCTGCCCAGAAAGCGCATGCAGGACCTCATCGCCCTCGAAGTCGATTGAAATATGCCGGCTGCCAATATCGAACGCACGAATGCGGTCCCTATCAAAGACCTGCAGGATGACACGCCAGGTCTCATAGATGCGGTCATGTGATGTATGGCTTTGCTTGTGTCGGCGAACCGATACCCGTTCGGTCAGCACGCGGAGCAGGCGGCCGGCCGTGCCGCCAAACCGCCCGGTAGCGTTCGATCCCGCGACCGTTTGGGCCATATGCAGAATATTGACCGTTTCGATCTTTTTCCCGATCACGCTCTTGTCGGATAACCGGATCGAAAAATGGAGGTTCAGGGTGATGTCATGCTGGTTGTCGTCATGCTCGGGCGCCAGGGCGAATTCTAGCAGATTCACCTGCACCGGATCGAGACTCCGGGCGCCGAGCTCGATGGCTTCCGGGGCGCGGTATCTTTGCGCCATCGGCACGATCTTCACATCGGGTGCCATATAGCCATCGATCGCCTCGGGCGGCAGAACGCGCCGGAAGCGCACCCCGATCATGGAGCGGTCGGGTGGCAGCGGGTCATTCTTTTGCACAGGCTCCACATGCAGCAAAAAAGCCGAATTGGAAAAGCTAGGCGCACTGACATCCTCGTCATAGGTGTAGCCGATCGGGCCCTCCGCCCGCAGGCGCAGGCGGGCGCTTGGTACAAATTCAGTTTTTTCCCAATCGCCATAGTCGGGCTGGTACTCTCCCCAGGCCTTGCCGCTCAGGACAGGGTCGGCCGATACTTCCTGCAGCGACTGAATATGCGCCTCGCCACCTCCCGCGCCCTCCGGCGGGCTGAGACGCAGGGGCAGGCTTTCGCTGATCTCCGGCACAAGGACTTCGGCGAGCCCATAGTTGGCGAACCAGGGTTCGTCGAGGATGACCAGCAGTGGCGGCGGGGCCTCCGAATTTCCCGCGTCGGTCCCGACCCCCTGGGTTAGCGGAATGACCAGACGAATGCCCGGCGGTTTGACCGTTTCGGGCCGGATGACTGGTACATAAACTCGCCGCCATTCGTCATAGAACCTGTTTTGATCAGATTTATCGTGCTCGATATGCGTCAGGGCCAGCCGGGAGGCTGTGTCTCTGTTCGCAACGGGGTAATAGCGGCTGAACGCATTCAGACGGAACCGGTAATATAAGGCGCGCTCTTCGCCAGTCAGATCCTCGGTTTGCAGAAGCGTTTTGCCGCCGGCGGAAAGCTGGTGACGCGAGCGCAGGAAATCATAGGCCGAGCGATCGGCGAAGCCCTTGACCTCCCAGGACAGGGTGGCGCCGATCCGCTTTCGCTCCTGGTCCGCATCGACCCTGATGGGCACCGCGCCCTTGATGAGTTCCGGGAAGTCGAAATATTTTCCGGTGTGGCTGAAGGGATAGTCATCGAGCGGCCGGCCCGTCCAGCGCCAGGCCTGCCGATGCAGTTCCAGATCATGCAGATAATAATATTTGTGATTCCGCCAGCGCCAGCCCTCATATCGATGGGGCAGCCGGCTGTCGCCATCATGGGAAACCCGGATGGTCTGTCCGGACCGGCCGATTGAAATCCCGGCCCGAACCTCATCGAAACTCGGTACTTGGTCTGTCGCCGTTTCGACAAGAATGCGCGTTTCGGGGCCTGAATAGGCTCTGATGCCGGGTGTCGAGAGTTCAGTCTCTTCTCTCAGAAGCTCGCGCACGCTTTGAGTGAACCGTTTATCAGCCGGTGTCAGAAAGATGAGCGGATAGCAGGATATCTGCCAGGTCTCTCCGGCACCGATCTCAGGACCGACCGGTGGCGGGGTTGTCTCGCCATCGCCGTCTTTCGGCTTGACCGGTGATCTGCCCGCCTTGGCTAGTGCCCCGAATCTGGATGTCTGCGCGATGTCGGCAAGTGAAACCGGATCGTCGGGAAAGAGCGTGGCGCATGTTTTCAGGTCTACATCGCCGGGCTTGCCCTTGAACCAGGGCGGTTCAAGGGTGAAGAGCTCTCGATGGGCCTTTCGGTGTTCCGGTGCAAACAGGGGGGTGGCCTCGACCAGAATGCCCCCGATGGCCGGATCGTTGAAGGCGATTTCCGGGCCCGCACCCCCATCCTCGGACACCACCTTTTTTGTCAATTCGTGAAGCCATCCCGCCATCCCGCATTGGCGGATTTCCTTGATGGACAATCCGTTCTTTGGCCCGTCTTTCTCCTCGCTGAGCCCCGCGATCCAGCGGTCCCAATTGGCATGGGCGGTCGCCGGCACCCGGGAGCGGATATGAAATTGCGACAGGACCCGTCCGTCATGCACGGCTTTACTGAACACGTCTCCCCGGGCAAGAAGCGCAATCGGACTTTCATCCTCATCGCCGGGCTTGATCGCATCGCCATTGATTGTCAATGCCGGTTCGCCGAAACCGATGCTGGCGATCGTGCCGGGGATGGGAACGCCATCCGCCGTGAAGCCAAAGCCCCCGTTTTCGCGCATGAAGGCGGAAAGGTGCTTATTGTCCTTGATCTCATATTCGGCAATGGGCGGGCGGCTTGGATCTGATGTCGCTATGTCACCGGAATCAAAGCTCAATGTTACCCGTCCCCCCGCTGCGCCCTCATCCGCAAAGGCGAGGGTGAGGGTCAGGGGAGCCCGGGCCAGAAGGGTCTGTATGGTGGTGGAGGCTGCCCCTTCCTTGGCTTCATCACCGCCGGTTGGGAGGATGCGGCCAGTGAGAATGTCCGTCTTTCCCCTATGGCTGACGGCCAGTTGCGTTTCAGCGATCATCTGATCATCATCAATATCGCGCATATCAAGATCGAGGGTAATTGTGCGATCGGCCCGGGAATGGTCTTTGCCGGGCACGCCCAGAAGGCTGCGCAGCTCAAAGGTGAAGCGGGCGCTGCCCTTGCCGAAATTGCGTATTTCGATCGCCGGGATGGTCAAGGACCAGGCCGGTGCGCGAAAATCCAGCTGGCCCAGCCCGTCGGCTCCGAAATGAAGGCTGCGCGGCGTGCCTTTCGCCTGCACGGCAAGGCGCGGCAGGTCCCGTGCCAGCACCGGCAGCTCCTTGCTTTCGGGGATCTGAATACCGGCGGTATCGGGGCCCTCCTGCTGCGGCTCGCATTCGCCTGCATCCAGACGCAGCGACGCCACGGGAACCGTGCGCTGATAGAGGATGGTGTCATAGGGGATATCGAGACCTTTATCGGCGAGCTTATCTCTGTCGATCCGCCAGGGGGCTTCGGGATGCGCCACCTCTACCGGCAGGGCGCCGCTCAAATGCATCAGCATGGCCGCAACCGATATGTGGCGGCCATATCGGAGCGAGGGCAAAAGGGCCCATTCCGCCTCCGGTTCCTTGACGAAGGCATATTCGGCAACCGCCTGTGAGGTGATATAGCTCTGCGAGCCCTGCAACCGGCCCTCCGGGGCGAAGGCCTTGAGTATCTCTTGAATCGGCGATGTGGCGATCAGCGGCGCGCCGTCATAATAGACGCTGTTCATAAGTACGCCGTCACTCGCATCCAGTGGCAGGGGGGCGAAATGGTCGAGCGGCGTTGTCTTATCTTCCGTCAGATGCAGCCGCACCGCATTCGGAGTCTGCCAGCCATCGGCTCCCTCTCCGCGCACCAGAAGGCCGATGCCGGCGATCCGCTCATTCAGGGAATCAACGGATTTATCGATCTCGTGTTGCGCCACCGGCGCCCCCACGCGCACCTCGATCGGAAGCGGCTTGGCGCTCGGCTTCAGACGTGAAGAGGCCTCGAGCACGGTTTCGACATATAGATCACGATGATCGATGATCACATCTTCGAGCCAGGACATGGTGGTTTTGGTCGAGTGAGGCAGAAAGCCAGTCTTGCTCGCCGAATTGATATGTTCTTCCAGGTCCCAGAATGCGTTCTCAATCGCTTGGTTGAATTTTTCAACCACCGGATCCTTATCTGCCGGTCCCTCAGGGCCGTCAAGGTCCCGCGCCCTGACCGTCTCCGCGTCCGCCTCCTCCAGAGGCAGCATGGCAAGAATATCCTCCTTGTATGAATCGATGCGGGTTCGCACCGGCTCCGAGATCCGGTTTGCCAAATGTCTCAATGCCGCATCCCCCTGGCCGAACAATCGGGCAGCTTCGTGAGGGGCCTTGCCGGCCTCGATGGATGTCACTCCCGGACCGGACAGGCTCCTGGTCTCGGGCCGCAGAGACTGCCCGGCCCGGGCAAGCAGAACCTCGAACACGGCCCCGATGCCCGCCTGTTCGGCCAGGAGACGCCGCAAGGCGGTGAAAGGCACCGTGACAATCTCATCGGCGGAGAGCCGGAACACTATGGTCTCGGGTTCCTTGCCGGGAGTGGACCTTAATGACAGGGTCAGTCTATAGGTGCCGGTGTCAAAACGGGTGTCTGCGGTCAGTGCCGTGAGATCGAAATGAAAGGGTCCACGGCTTATATCGGCCTTCGGGGGCCAAGGGTCGAGCTCGATTGCCGCCATGGCTTCCATGTCCCGCAAGGGCATGAAACCAGCGGTTCCGGGCTGGTATTGCTCCAGAGTGGCGCGAATATCGGCAGGGTCCGTGCCCTTGGCATCGCCGCCGGGGAAATGGCCGATGGTCAGCAGCAGATGAGGTTTGTCATCCACTTTCTGATAGCCCAGAGAACAGGCGACCGGGCTTTGCGTATGGCAGTTGAATTGGCGGTTGTCGAGCGCAGCTTCTGTTGCTTTCTCGAAGGGGTTTTGCGGGGCAAGACCGGTCTTGTGCCACGCCTCGGCCAGAAGGTCACGCCGTTTGGTCCGCGCGGTCTCGTTAAGCGGGTTATCGCCATTGGATATCTGCAGATCCGCAATCATATCCGACAGATGTGATTTGATGGCCGGCGATTGATCCGGCGCGATCATGCCCGCGCCTGCCGCGCTTGACATCAGGGCGTCGAGCCGTGATTCCAGTTTTACGGATTTCAGTCCCAGATAGGCCAGGATATCGAACACATCATCAGGGTCGGGGATCACCGCAAGCCGGTCGGCATTCTCCATGAGCGGCTCGGCCAGGCTGAGGCCGCGGGCCAGATCTTCCACAAGGGTGGTGCGGCTTTCGCCCAGCGCCAGGGTCACGTCGGCCCATAATTTGGTGGAATCGGCATTCTTCATCCCGGCCATCACCGTACGTGCCGGATTGTCGAGCGGCAGGATCCGGCAGATCAGATCGATCTCAACGTCGAACCGCGTTTCCTCGGTTTCAGTTTCACTGTCCGGTACCCAAACAATGCGGGCCGGGATGGTGACGGCGATGGTCTCCGATCGCTTTTTGTCATCGGGAAAGAAGCGAGGATGTAACTTATTAGGATCTGTCTGCAGAGTTTTCAGTAGATCATCCTTATCCACCCTGAGACTGTAGGTGTCTGTGATATCGGAATCCTCCAGCGTCGCCGTGCTGTTGAACAATGGCAGAAGGAGAAAACCATTGTTTTTTGGTATAGTCTGGGCATCCAGCGACATGATATGGGAGAGATTGCCGATCTGCGGCACCGGCGCCATGGCCCGCAGCAGATTGGACTGGTAGCGCAGGAAAGGCTGAACACGGCCCTGCGCGCTGCCATCGATCCGGCTGGCCTGATCGGGATTGGCGATATTCTCGAGCGCCTGTTTCCGCTTGGCCGGGCTCCACTCGCCGGCAGGTTCCGTTTTGGCAAGCTCGCGCGCCACATAGGTGTCCCAGTTTCGGGTGAGCCATGCCTTGAGCGGACCGGAAACTGGATGGTTTCCTGGCAGTCCGGAAAGCGTATCCTCTCTCATCGCCGCATCGATGCGCTTGAAATGCTTCCAGAGGGCGTGATCGGCATATAGTGAAATCTGCCATCCATCGAAATTGCCGATTGTTGCGGCATGGAAGGATATCGATGTCCAGCTCTGCCAGGGTTTCAGCATCATATCCATGCATAGCTCGATCAGTTCCGGCGGATCGTTATCCAGATCGGGCGTCGGCAGGGCACTGAGCACCGCGCCATAGCAGGGCAGGGGGCCTTTGCCGTTCACGTCATAATGCGGCAGCGTATCGACATCGCAGGTGATCTGAAAATGCGCCATTGTCCCCTCTCTCAGTTCATCATGCCGATCAGCTCGCGGGCCGCATCGGCGGCTTCGGGTGCCTCCACGCTCTTGCGGGTCTCGCTGGTGCCGCTGCCGGATTTGAAGTCATAGGTCACCATGACCTGCACTTCGATCTTGAAAAATCTCGATATGCGGGCCGAGACCCTGAGCTCGCCTGACGCGGTGATGGCGCCGGAATCGGAATAGCGCGCTTCCAGCATCAGCATGACGCCGACGGTGATCAAGCCCAGCACATCGGCCTGGCCCACGACCAGCAGGGTCAGCACGATATCGAGTTTGCCGCCGCCTGAGCCGGGCCGTGTATAGAATTCGACCGAAAGGCCAAGGGTGATCCGCACACCGCCATTGATGGGGCCGAAATTGAACGCAAGCTCCGCCGCCACGGCGATGCCGATGGATACCGAAGCGGTGAGCTCGTTGCGGAAGGGCAGATAGCGTCCGCGGCTTTCGAGCCAGCCGCCGCCGCCCAGCATGAAGACGGTGATGATGAACGGCTTCTTCTTGCGGCTGAAATTGAGGCCCATTTCCAGCACGAATTCCGGATAGGCGAGCACCCGCATGAAGGCCCCGAAACTGAGACCGGTCACCGTCACCGCGCCGAAAGCGAGATCCGGCAGGGCCAGGTCGAAACCGGCAATCACCCCATAGGGCAGGCCGCCGCGCTCCAGGATCTTCAGATAAAAGCCGCTGTCGGATTTGTAATTGAGTGTGGCGATGAGATCGGACAGATATTTCAGGGCCCTGTCCATTTCGATCTTGTCCGGTGAGAATTCGAATTTGAACTTGCCGCTGTCGTCGAAGCGGATGGCCGTGTCGCGGAAGGTCGCCAGTTTGGTGCCCGCGAACATCAGCTGCCATGAGCCGGTCAGCGCCCCGGAGGATTGCTTCGAGAAGCTGCCGTCGAGACCGCCCTCGAGCCGGGCATGGGCATCCAGGGACGGATTGGAGATTTCGATGGCCAGGCTGCCGATATCGAACAGCGGATGCGAGCCCGGCGCATCGAGATCGACCTTGGCCTCCGCCCAGGCCCGCTGGCGCTGCTTGTCCAGGCCGTGGGTGATGTCGATCGGATTGCCCGCTCCGCCCGGTGTCTTGAGATTAGCGAACATCTTGTCGATGCGGATGCCGCCAATATCGGGAATGATCTTGTTCAGATCGATTTCTGGCAGTTCGGGCACCGGCAGCACCCGGTCGAGGATCTGACGGGTCGGCAATTGGATGCTGAGTGTTTTCAGGTCATCGTCCACCTGATCGAAATAGGCGGTCATGGGCGTGATATCGACCGCATCCTTGCCGTCACTGAAGATATAGGCGGAGGCCATGCGGTTGAAGTCGAGCTTGGGCAATTGCGGCGGATCGCCAAAGGCGCGCGCCAGGCGGAGGGCGGCATCTTTTTTCAGGCCCAGCTCATCGAGATTCACCTCACCGACTTTTTTCTCGATAAAGCTGCGCGCCGAGCGTTGAACCTCCTCGAAGGCCGTTGTCGCCTCGCCGATCAGTTCATTGCCGAAGGTCTCGAGCCGGGCCTTGGCGGTGCTGATCTCGTCCTCGATTTCCGTTTTGAGATCATCAAACCGTTTTTCAATGGCTGGCTTTGTGATGTCAAATTTCCGGATCAGGTGTGCCGCCTCACCTATGGCGGCCTGGCAATAGGCATCAATCTGCGAGCTCAGGGATGTGTTCAGGCTATCCAGCCCGTGATTGACCTCCGCGCGGAAATCGTTGAAAACCCCGCGCAGCCGGGCGGAAGGAATGGGGCGGCCATCCACCTCGCCATCGTCTTTCGCCAGCTTATCAGACAGGTCGATCAGTGCATCGCGAGCGTCATCGGCGCCGTCATTGATTGACCCCAGAATGGCCTCTATTTGCGCCTCGATCTTTTGCATGTTCTTGAGGACCGCTAGGAAATTGCCGTCGATAAAGGCCTGTACCTTTCCGATCTGGTCTTTGATCTGCTGCAGGTAACCGGTGGCTTGATCGGATATTTCGTCGATCTTTTTCTGAACCTCGTCCCTGATTTTCTCAATGGCGGTTTCGATGCCTTTCCGAATGGCGCCATTGGCATCCAGAACCGCGTTGATGTCGCGCACCGCTCCGAGCAATGCGGTTTTGGCCCGTTCGGCATTGGGCTCGGCGGCGAGCCCGGCGGCGCATAACGCATCAACTCGTTCCGCAGTCACGCTCAGCGCCGCGCGAAGAGCCCGGGCGTGAGACAGGGCCGTATCGGCCAGCTGGCCGAGTTTGTTGCCCTCGGCGCTGATCTGGCGCTCGGCGCGCTCCAGCATCTCGGCGGCGCGCGAAAGCTCCTGGCGCGCCTGCTGGCGAAACCGGCGCAATTGGGAAAAGGCCTGACCGATGGGGCGGCTCGCCAGCACGATCTCCTGTTCGAGACGGCTGGCGCGTTTCTCGAGCGCGTTCAGTTCCTGATTGATGGCCGCGGCGGTTTTGTCGAACAGAAGGCCGACCGCACCGGCAGCCTCATCGCCCAGCTTCTCGGCGCCGCCTATGGTGCTGTAGAGCGCGGCAAACTGATTGGTGATCGCATCACCCGCATGTCCGGTCAGTTCATCGATGATGGATTTGGCGGCGTTGGCCTCCGCGCGGATTTTATCCTTATTATCTTTGATCTCCACGGCGAGTCTGTGCAGCCGGCCGCTCAGTGCGAGTTCCACATCCCGGATCCGCCCGACGCTCTCATCCTCACTCTGGGTGATCATGATGCCGACTCGGGTTTTCACTTCCCCGATGCTTGCCGCGGTCACTTCCTTCATGCGATCGCAGATTTTCTCGCCGCCCTTCAGATAGCCGAAAAAAGTTCCTGTATTACCCATTGCCGCATTGAAGGCATCGAGATGTTGGGTCGCTTTTGCCTTAAGCTGCTCCAGCCTGGTCTTAGGGTTGCCCTCCTCAGCGAGAAGGGTTTTGACCTCATCGGCGATCCGTTCGATATCGGCGTTGAGCCGTTCCGCTCCGTCGATCGCCTGGTTGATTGCGAGGCTATGTTCATTGGACGCCCCATTGCTCGAACCGGGCAGAGCCCGCATCATGGTGATCGAGCGCAGGCTTGCCGAAATCGGTTCATTGCCGCGCGCCGCCATGACATTGGCTTCGCGCTCGCCCGCCGATATCACATAGGTGAACCGGTCGAGCCCCGCCGGAGACACCCGGTCGGCCGGCTTGCGGGCATTGATCCTTTTGCCGGCGCTCGGTTTGAAATTCGGCACTGTTGCAGGTCGCGCAGTGGGGTCGAAATCGACGCCGGGGATCATGTCCCAGGCATCGGTGTCGGCGCCGGTGCCCTCCCGGGTGTCGGTATAGAAGACGAGCTTTTCGGGCTCATCGCACAGGGCGTCGAACTCCGGAGGATCGCTCGCCGGGTCGGCCGCCAGGCGGAACAGGGTCACGGGTTTGGGATATACATCCGGCTTGGCCGCCCCCTCCACCACATTCCACAAGGGTACGGTCCAGCCGATCGTGCCCACATCCCGCCCCCAGTCGCTGTCCACCGGGATGCGGATCGATTTGAACTTCATTCCCAACACACAGCCATTGGCCGATGGCGGCACATTGTCCCGCTCGGGATAGCGCCGGTATGGCTCCAGGATCTCGATATATTCAGCGACCTTGCGCATTATCATGCGGCCCAGATGCGGGTCCTGCTTGTGTTCAAACTGCCGGCTCGGCGTGACCCGGCGCTCATAGACGATGACATGCTTGCAGCGGTTATGGCAGTTACCGATCCGGCCGATCCGTTCCAGGCTGTAGAAGGACAGGCGCCCCAAGGAGACATCGGCATAGATTGATGAGCGGTTTTCATCGAAGGAAGCCTTCAAATACCCCATGCCGCCATAGGCGGTGAATTTAGGCCCGACAATGAAAGACGAGGTGGATTTGGGCCGGCGCAGCACCGCATCGAGCACATTCAGCGAGGTGAAACCCCAGCTCCAGCCGCCCGAAAGCCCGTCACTAGTGAAAAACTCCTGCTTCAGATGTCCGCGCTTGGCGATTTCGCTGGCATCGGCCTGTATCGGAAAACGTAATTTCGCGGTTTTGCGCATGCGATGGGTCAGGCCATCTGCGATCACTGCATCACTGTCCGCCTGCCCTTCCCGCCAGACCTCGAGAACCCCCAGCCTGGTCGCAATGGATTTACGTATCCGGGCCCAGCGGCGGCGCGCGGCGGCATGGGCATCGGTCTGATCGGCGTTCTCGGCGTATCGGTCTCCGGTCCAGGGCAATTTGGCTTTTTGCCGGCCCCGCACCCGGCCGAGCCGGGATTCGGATTCGGCAATCAGCATATTGCTCAGCAAGCGCGCCTCGCCCCAAAGCCCGTAGAGCAATTCCAGATCGAAACCGGTCAGGCGGGAGCCGGGCGATCGCTGGTGGGCGGTGCCGAACAGGCGGCGTGTATTCCAGGGCGCTTCGCCGAAGCGGCGCTTTTCAAAGGAGGGGTCGATATAAAGCCGCGCATGCGGGCTGTAGCGCGCATCGACCGGCAGGCCCGGGATCGGGTCCCCGAGCGCGCCCCCGCGTGATTTTTCCATGGCCTCGCCGAGGCCCTGGGGCGGCAGGGCTACCGCAACGCCGTCCGGATCTTCGCTGAACCGCCAATGGGGGCTGCCGGTGGCCGCGCCCGACCAGACCGCAATGACATTGCTTTCCGGCGAGGCCAGTGCGGGCAGGGATGGGGCCTGCACGAAATAGATCCCGAAGGGCTCCCGGTCGATGACCAACAATTCGCGCTCTTCGGTATCTTGTCTGCTCTCCTCCAGTGCCAGGCTCAGCGTCAGGTTGTGACTGCGTCCGTCATAGGCGGCCTCCGCAATAAGAAGGCGCAGAAGCGAGGGATTGAAATCAGTATCGGCTTTGCGCGCATCCCCGTCGAGATCCACGACAATGGCCGGTTCACGTTCAAAGGAGGCGTCATAGTTAGCCTCGGCCTCGACAGCGGCATCCGCGTGAGGGCTGAGTGTCACATCGGCCAGAATCTCCCGCCCAAACCGGTCTTGCGTGCCTGGTTCCGCATGCACCAGCAAATCGCCATTCAGATAGATGGAATGCGCCGGCACGCTCTGTTGGTCGCTGCCGCCGGGAAGCGGCGGGATCGATTCCTCCCGATCCGCAATCGACAGTGTCCACACGACTGGCGGGATGCTATTCGTGGCGTTGTCCGTCAAGGCGGCCGGCTGCAAATCCAGTGCCCCCATACGCACCAGCTCTTCCTCCCGGACGGGGGCTTCATCGTTCCACTTGGCAAAAAAGGAAAAACTCGAAGCCGCCTTGCCCTGGGTGAAGATAATTTCTGAGGCGTCAATCAGCCCGTCGCCAGTGCCTGTTGCCTCAACCACCCCATCCTTGAGCGCCGATTCTAAGTTGATACGCCTGTGCGGATGCATCAGCCTTGCGGTAAAGCGGATGGCTGATCCGCTTACCGTAGCAACCCCGCGAAGTGCCACCTGAAGCGTGATGTCCGGATCATGGTGCAGGGGCTGAGTCATGCCTGCCGAAATGCTGATCCGCTGGCTTTGCGCCGCTGATAGCCGGCTGGTGTTCGAGACGCGGTCGCTGGCAGCAAAGGCAATCAGCCAATCGCTCTTGGGCAGATTTTCGGCTATTAGTGATGGCAGAAACGAGACGGGAGATCCATCATCAACATTGATCAGACTCTGATGATATCGTCCAATCCTCTCATTGTATCTTATGATGGCTTTGCGGAAGTCTCTTCCGGTCAGTCTTGCGAAGTAATACAGGCGGTAATTGATGGGAACCGGATCATCTTTCCGGGGTGTGTATAGCCGCTCATACGGGGTTTGTCCTGCGCCGCCAGCTTGCTCAACAATGAAATCCTTCGCTGATGAGGAGATTCGTGTGCGGTTGTGACTCAGTTCACGGCTTTGTTCCAAAGGCCCTGCGATGGACAATCCAAACCCCGCATCCGATTGTCTCGATAGATAGAAACCGAATACGGACGGATTATCCTCCCCTCCTTTGATGAATTTAAGATCGCCGGCAAGCCAGTTGTCCCGGATATTCGAGTCCGGGGACGATTGCATTTCATATCTGGCGATATCGAAGAACGCACGGTTGGTTTCCCTATATGCCGAGAAGGCGATTTTGCGCCCGATATTCCGCGGGTCCAGCGTGGTGACGGCGGCGTCCTCGATTTTCACCACATCATTAATTTTACCGTGATATGTTCCCCAGACTTGGCTGAACAATGAGCCTTGATATATACACAGCAGGAGCTCATAGAGGCACAGGGAACCGTCCCGGAAAACAAAGTCCGGCTCGATAGCGCCATCCCCGTCGTCATCCTCGCTGAGCCGAAGAATGATCTGGGCCGGAAGGACCTGATAATATCCGGGATGCGTGCCGGAACTTAGACGCCCCAATACGGTGAGGCTGCGCAGATGCAACGTTGCCACAAGAAACAACACCCCATCTTTGGATGTGTCGAATATGAGCTGGCTGTTCAGTGGAGGTGTGAGCCTTTTCTTTTTACCGTCCACGAAAGCCGATTTGACGCTGACATTCGATCTTCCCACATCCTCGGCGATCGGATCGAAGGACATGACCGGTTTTGAGGCTTGGGATGACCCGACCGGGTCAGCGCCCCCATCGAAAAATTCAATCCTCTCCCAGCCACGCTTATAGACATCCCCATCGGGGGCCTCGCCCTTCTTGTTCTGTGTGACTAGGGTGAGGTCATGGTGCCAATCATCGGTGTCTTCGGCTTCGCGCTTATTGTCGCTAGCACCAGTTTTCTCGGATGTGACTGGTTTCCCGTCCCTGTCCAGGCTGAATAAGCGCCATTCCATACGGGGGGCGGGAGGTGATTTTTCAGAACCGGGTGTTTTGTCTTCCGGAACGGGAATAACGGGGCTGGAATTCAGTGCGATTTCGAAACAGTCAATATAGGCGTGCTGCCGGATTGACGGCCGCATTGCCCGCGCGACTAGATGACGTCTCATAATGACCCTCCCCGGTGCCGTAGGTGCATCGCATGGCCTCGCAAGACGTTTCGCGTCGATTACTTCGATCTATGTGTTTCAGCTTGCGATGCCGCATTCGGTTTTCTAAATCAGCTGTGTTTCCTTCCCGCAGACATCTTGAGAGCTGTCATCATGATATGTCACCGTCCAGCCGCAGACGGAGACCGGATCCAGCCGGGCATCGATGGTCCCGCCAATGTCGATTTTGAGAATTTCCAGATGCAGGTGATCCTGCACAGCCACCTTGCCGTGGCATAAGCTGTCGCGCCAACAGGCGTCATTATTTCCAGCATTCCCGCTACACCCAGCGGTGCCTATGATATCGCCCTTCTTGACAGTTCTCAGGCCACTAAAGGAGCTGGATTTATCGATATGGGCATAGACGGCGATATGAGTGACTCCGCCGATCTTGAAATAAAGATAGATATGATGGCCCCATGTGCTGCTATAGGGGCGGAACTCTATGGTTCCATCCGCTATTGCAATCAGCCTCTCGC
>PKTQ01000362.1 GCA_002869085.1 Hyphomicrobiales bacterium
CTATTGAAGACCGATCCGGCATTGCCGGCGGATGATTTTCACCGCCCGCGCCGAGCCGGCCATTGGGAATTTCAGCACCAATTGCCCCTTGGGGTTCAGCAGGCTCAGGCTTTCGGCATGAGCAAAGCTGTTCAGGATATTGGCATCGACCGCGAATTTGCCGGTCCAGGCCTGATCCGGCCCGAAATACCAGGCCTTGACCCGCCCCGTATGGTACGCCCCGCCCGGCAGATCGAAGCGCAAGGTCAGCACCGCCTCCACATCGTCCGCAGCATAGAGATTGGCAAAGCTCTTGCCGGTCAGGGTCATTTGCAAGGCGGGCGCGCCCCCCTGGCGGCAACTGAAACCGAGCACATGCCCGCTTTGTTTCACCGACACATAGGCATTACCCGCCCCGCTCTTGTCGCGCTGGCCGCTGGCCTCCCACGCGGCCGCCCCGGCCGGCGCCGCAAGGCCGCAGCAGGCGGCAAACCACATCATCGCAAAAAAAGCTCTCGCCATGGCTGATCCCTCCCCCATTCGCGGATTATTGATCAGCCCGCATTCTGCACCCTTGCGGCCGGTTTGGCCATGGGCGCCGATCATGCCCCCGGCCCAAATCCTGACATAATCGCGCATGAAATAGCATGACCGGGGGCAAGCATTTTTGTAAGCTTGAGTCTCCAGATCAAAACGCAATCTGGTTCGGCCCGCCATCCCGGCGGCCGGACACATCATCAGTCAAGGAGGTTACAGGACATGGCGGTATTGTTACGCGGATTGAAGGGCGAGCCGGTGCGGCGCCTGCAGGAAAAACTCGGCGTTACCGCCGATGGCGATTTCGGCCCCGGCACCGAACGCGCCCTGAAGGCCTATCAGCAGGAAAACGGGCTGGCGGTGGACGGCATTGCCGGGCCGGACACCTTCTCGCATATGAAACTCTATGAGCTGGTACTGCTGCGCCGCGGAACCAAGGGCGAGACCGTCAAGAAGATGCAACAGGCCCTCGGCATCGACGCCGACGGCATCTTCGGCAAGGGCACTGAAAAAGCCGTCAAGGCCTATCAGAGCGAAAACGGCCTTACCGCCGACGGCATGGTCGGCCCGGCCACCCTGGCCAAGATGGAGCTGTTCAAGGAGCCGGAAGCCAAGGCGGTGCTGTCTTCGATCTCGGAAGTCAGCGAGAATGTCTGGGACACGGTGGAAGAAGCCGCCGCCGGCACCTGGGACAAGGTGAAGGGCATGTTCGGCTTCGGCAAAGGCTAAGCCCTCATTGCAATTGGCCGGCGGCAGCGCCGCCGGTCATCACCCCTCCCCATAATTTCCCCACAGCCGGAATTTTTCGCGCCGCCGCGATGGCTTTTTGCCGCTCGCGGCGCTAATCACCATCCATGACCAATGCCCAGGAAGCCAGATCGGAGTTTCTGAGCGGCGCCGGGCGGATACTCCCCCTGGCCGCCGGGGCCGGGGTCTATGGCCTTGCCTTCGGGCTGCTGGCCGCCCAGGCCGGCATGGACGGGCTGCAGGTCGGCATCATGGGCTCGGCAGTGTTCGCCGGCGCCTCGCAGATTGTGGCGGTGGAACGCTTTGCCGCCGGCGCCGGTGCCCTCATCGCCATCATTGCCGGCCTGGTGCTCAATCTGCGCCTCTTGCTGATCACCGCCTCGATCCGCGATATCTTCGCCGGCCGCCCCTTCTGGCAGATTGCCCTTGGCGCCCATGCCGCCACCGACGAAAACTGGGCCTTGATGATGGCCCGCCGCGCTTCGGGTCAGAAGGCCGGATATTGGTTCCTGGTCGGCTCCGGCGCCTCTCTGATGGCGGTCTGGCTCATCGCCACCATCTCCGGCGCCCTGATTGCCGCCGCCCTCCCCGAGCCCCGGGCGCTCGGCATGGATTTCGCCTTCACCGCCGCCTTCATCGCCATCGCCCGCTCCTTGTGGACCGGCCGGCGCGATCTGCTGCCCTGGACCGTCTCATTCGCCGTGGTGGCGCTCTCACTCTGGTCGGGCGTGTTCGATAAATCCTGGGCGCTGATCCTCGGCGGGGTCTCAGGCGCCGCCCTTGCCGGATTCCGCCGCGATGAGTGAGATCTGGCTCATCATTGCCGGCCTTGCCGCCGCCACCTTCACCATCCGGGTCGGCGGGGTGCTGATCGGCCGGCGCCTGCCGAGCGAAGGGGTCTGGGCCAGGGCCTTGAACGCCCTGCCCGGCAGCCTCATTATCGCCCTGGTGTCGGTGTCGCTGCTGAGCGGAGGCCCGCGCGAATGGCTGGCCGCGCTTGTCGCCATGATCACCGCCATGCTGACCCGCAACCTGCCCCTTACCATGCTGGCCGGCATCGCCGCCATCTTCCTGCTGCGGCAGATGTGAACGACCTCGCGCAGCATCGATGCAATGAACGGGGCCGGACCCTAATCCTCGCGCCGCACCACCCTTTGGCGCTGCTCACCCAGCCCCGCAACTCCGAGGCGCATCTCATCCCCCGGCCTTAAGAAACGCTGCGGCTTGCGGCCCATGCCGACCCCGGGCGGGGTGCCGGTGGTGATCACATCGCCCGGCAGCAGGGTCATATAACGGCTGGTCTCGGCAATGATCTCGGCGACGCTGAACACCATGCGGCTTGTATTGCCGGTCTGCGTGCGCTCCCCGTTGAGATCGAGGAAAAGATCGAGCGCCTGCACGTCGCCCGCCTCGTCCGGGGTCACCAGATAGGGCCCCAGCGGCCCGAAGCCATCGAGCCCCTTGCCCTTCAGCCATTGGCCCGAGGTCTCCAACTGGAAAGCGCGTTCGGAAAGGTCGTTGCACACACAATAGCCCGCCACATATTCAAGCGCGCGCGCCGCCGATACCTGCCGGGCCGGCGTGCCGATCACCACCGCCAGCTCGACCTCCCAATCGGCCTTGAGCGCATAATCCGGCAGCAGCACATCGTCATTGGGGCCGGCGATCGAGGAGGTCGCCTTGGAAAACAATATGGGATCCTTGGGCAGCTTCATGCCGGCCTCGGCGGCATGGTCGGAATAATTGAGCCCCACGCCGATAAACTTGCCCACCCGGCCCACCGGCGCGCCGAGCCGCACATCGCCTTCGACCGGCGGCAGGGTGTCGGGGTCGAGCCGCGCCAGGCGTGCGAGGCTCCCCGGGCTCAGCACCTCGCCGGCGATATCCTCCACATGGCCGCTAAGATCGCGCAGCCGGCCGGCCGCGTCCACCAGCGCCGGTTTCTCCTGCCCCGCCGCCCCATATCGCGCCAGCTTCATCGCACTCTCCCGCCTTGATTATTTCCTGAGCAACATGTTCTTGCCGGCAATGCCCTTGGCGCCGTACATGAACTCCAGCGCCGCGCACCAGGCCTTGGCGCCGGCCTTTTTCACCGAGCGCTGCGCCATGGCCAGCTTCTTGGCCGCCTGAATCTTGGCTTCGATCGAGTTGAGATCGATGCCGTATTTCGCCACCGCTTCGGCCGCCATGGCTTCATTGACTTTCAGATCGGGGCAATAGGGCTCGGCGGTGCGGATTTCGGCGAGTTTGTTGGTCGCTGCCAGCTTGTCCTCGGCGCTATCCGCCTGCGCCCCATTTGCCCAGGTCAGAACAGCGAGCACAGTGAGAATCCGGATCATCGGCAATTTCCTTATCTATCGGTCGGGGCACAGATATGGCCTCAAGGCCGGGCTGTCTGTCAATGCTCAACAGGCCGAATCCGCAAAAGAAAACCCGGCATCCTGTCTGGATGCCGGGTCTGGTGTGTTACCCCGAAAGCCGGATGGAATCAGGCTTTGATCTTGGTGATCTTGAGCATGCCCATAATGGCGCGTTCATAGAACGGCTCGCTGACCCCCTTGCGGATCTTGCGCAGGAAATACCATTCGAACAGCAGCTTGCCGTAATGCACCCAGCGGCCCTTGGAGGCCCAGGTGAAGTTGCGCGGCGGAATCTGCGGCATGGCCAGGAAGGCCACCCCCCGGTCGCCGAAGTCGGCCAGGCACAGCGCATTCCAGGTCGGCGTATGGATCGGCTTCTTGCCGGCCAGCACCAGCGGCATATTGTCGGCGGTGGCCGTCACCATGCTTTCGATCATGAAACCGGTCTTCGGCACACCGCACGGCACCGGCGTCGCCGCCGGGGGCGCAATGGCGATGCACACGCCGATAGCGAAGATGTTCTGGTATTTCGGGTTACGCTGATATTCGTCGGTAATCACGAAGCCGCGCGGATTGACCAGCCCCTCAATGCCCATCAGTGCCGGAATGCCGCGGAAGGCCGGCAGCATCATGGCATATTTGAAGGGCTTCTCATATTTCTGCTTCTCGGAGCCGTCTTCATTCACTTCCGTGAAATGCACCTTGCCTTCTTCGAACTTGTCGACCTTGGCATTGGTGACATAATCGATATCCCGATCACGCAGGATCGATTCCAGCATGCCCTTGGTGTCACCGACGCCGCCAAGGCCCAGATGGCCGATATGCGGCTCGGAGGTGACAAAGGTCATCGGCACCTTGTCGCGGATTTTGCGCCGGCGCAGATCCGTATCCATGATCATGGCATATTCATAGGCCGGACCATAGCAGGACGCGCCCTGCACCGCGCCGACCACGATCGGGCCGGGATTTTCGCAGAACTTGTTCCAGGCGTCATTGGAATTTTCCGCATGTTCGATTGAGCACACCGACTGGGTATTGGCTTCCGGTCCGAAACCCTCGATCTCGTCAAAGGCAAGGTCCGGCCCGGTGGCGATCACCAGATAGTCGTATTCGACCGTCTTGCCGCTCTCCAGCTCAATGCGGTTTTCTTCCGGATTCAGCTTGGTCGCCGCATCGCAGATAAAATCGATATTACGTTTGCTCATCACCGGCGCCAGTTCGACGGTGATTTCCTTTTTCTTGCGCCAGCCGACACCCGCCCATGGATTGGACGGTGTGAACTGGAAATAAGGCTTGTTGGAAATGCAGGTAATTTTGTGGTCTTTGCCGACCGTTTCGCGGATTTCAAAAGCCTGGATGGAACCGCCCAGACCCGCACCCAACACAACTATATGCGCCATTTACTGTCTCCCCCTATACCGGATCGTCCCGCGCAGGAGAACTCCGGCCTCTTGTTGTAGAACCCGGTCTGGGGGTCAAGTCATCCGCCCCCCCGGATTCCCGTTAGAATGTGATTATTATAAAGTAAAATATGACTGCGACATATATGACATGACTTTCAGCAAAAATCCATACCGATCTTGTTATTAGCCCGTCAAGGCTGAACGACGCCCCCGCATGGGGGCATGCCGCGCCGCCCCGGCGCCCTCATCGCCGGGCCGGGCCCGCCCCCTTATGGCGCCGCTTTGGGCGCCCTCCGGGGCCGGGCGGCAGCCTGCTAGTTCTTGCCCTTGTCAACCATGGCGGTTTCGGCGATCCACGGCATCATGCCGCGCAGACGCCCGCCCACTTCCTCGCACTGATGCGCGGCCGCCTTGGCGCGCATGGCCTTGAACGCGGTCTGGTTGACCTTGCCTTCGTTTTCCAGCATCCAGTTGCGCACAAAGGTGCCGTCCTGGATATCGGTCAGAATGCCCTTCATCGCCTTTTTGGTCTCGGACGTCACCACCCGGGGGCCGGAGACATATTCGCCATATTCGGCGGTGTTCGACACCGAATAATTCATATTGGCGATGCCGCCTTCATAGATCAGGTCGACGATCAGCTTCACTTCATGCAGGCATTCGAAATAGGCCATTTCCGGCGCATAGCCCGCTTCGACCAGGGTTTCGAACCCGGCCCGCATCAGCTCCACCAGGCCGCCGCAAAGCACCGCCTGCTCGCCGAACAAATCGGTTTCGCATTCTTCCTTGAAGGTGGTTTCGATCACCCCGGCGCGCCCGCCGCCAATGGCCGAGGCATAGGACAGGGCCACGTCATGGGCATTGCCCGAGGAATCCTGGGCGATGGCGATCAGGCAGGGCACGCCGGCGCCGCGGGCATATTCGGCCCGCACCGTGTGGCCGGGGCCCTTCGGCGCCACCATGCAGATGTCGAGATCGGCGCGCGGCTCGATCAGGTTGAAATGCACATTCAGCCCATGGGCGAAGAACAGGGCCGCACCCTCTTTCATATTGCCATGCAGATGCTCGGCATAAATATCCGCCTGCAGCTCGTCCGGGGTCAGCATCATCATCACATCGGCCCATTTGGCGGCCTCGGACACTCCCATCACCTTCACGCCCTCGCCTTCGGCCTTCTTGGCGCTGGCCGAGCCCTCACGAAGGGCCACCACCACTTCTTTCACACCGCTATCGCGCAGGTTCAGCGTATGGGCATGGCCCTGGGAGCCATAGCCGATAATGGCGACTTTCTTGCCCTTGATCAGATTTACATCCGCATCCCGGTCGTAATAAACACGCATTTTTCCAGATCCCTTGATTTCTCGATTTTCAGATTTCTTTAATTCTCGTCATTTCACCTGAGGAGCGCCCATGACTGGGGCGCGCCCGTCACAGCCCCTCGCTGCCGCGTCCGATGGCCACGACGCCGGTGCGGGTGACTTCCACCAGCCCCACCGGCTTCATCAGCGCGATAAACTGCTCGATCTTGCGGCTTTTGCCGGTCAGCTCGAACACGAAAGATTCGATGGTGGCGTCCACCACCCGCGCCTTGAACGCATCGGCCAGGCGCAGAGCCTCGACCCGCATTTCGCCGCGCCCCTTCACCTTCACCAGCGCCAGTTCGCGCTCGATATAAGGCCCCTCGACCGTCAGATCCCACACCTGATGCACCGGCACCATGCGCTCGAGCTGCGCCTTGATCTGGGTGATGACCATCGGCGTGCCATTGGTCACGATGGTGATGCGCGACAGATGCGCCTGATGCTCGGTTTCCGACACGGTCAGCGATTCAATATTATAGCCGCGTCCGGAGAACAGGCCGACAACCCGGGCCAGAACGCCCGCTTCATTGTCGACCAGCACCGCCATAGTGTGCTTTTCCAGAATTTGTTCTTTGATCATGGTCCTATTCCGTTACCGGCCAACCGGCTCTAGATTTTCAGCATCCGTTCCCAGCATCATGCTGTTATGCGGCTCGCCCGCCGGGATCATCGGATAGACATTGCCCACCTTGTGCACCACGCAGTCGAAAATGACCGGCCCGTCCGTGTCGATCATCCGCTGAATGGCCGCGTCCAGCTCTTCAGGCTTGCTGGCCCGAATGCCGGTGGCCCCGAACGCCTCGGCCATTTTCACGAAATCCGGCAGGGTTTCGGAATAGCTCTGCGAATAGCGGCTGCCATGGAACAGTTCCTGCCACTGGCGCACCATGCCCATGAAGCGGTTATTGAGGATGAACACCTTGACCGGCAACCGATATTGCACCGCCGTGGCGACCTCCTGCATGGTCATCTGGATCGAGGCCTCGCCGGCAATGTCGATCACCAGCGCATCCGGATGGGCGATCTGCACCCCCACCGCCGCCGGCAGGCCATAGCCCATAGTGCCGAGCCCGCCCGAGGTCATCCAGTGATTGGGCTCCTCGAATTCCAGGAACTGCGCCGCCCACATCTGGTGCTGGCCCACTTCGGTGGTGAAATAAGTATCCTTGCCCCGGCTCAGCTCCATCACCCGCTGGATCGCCAATTGCGGCATGATCTCGTCTTTCAGCGGTGTGTAGCTCAGGCAATCGCGCCCCCGCCAGCCTTTGATCTGCTTCCACCAGCCGGCGATCTGCGCCTCCATGTCGGTGCCCGACTTGGCCCGCCAGATCCGCACCATTTCCTCCAGCACATGGCCCACATCGCCGACAATCGGCAGGTCCACCGCGATATTTTTGTTGATCGAGGACGGATCGATATCCACATGGATGATCCTGGCATCCGGCGCGAACGCCTCAACCAGGCCGGTGATCCGGTCGTCGAAACGCGCCCCGATGCACACCATCACATCGCAGTCATGCATGGCCATATTGGCTTCATAAGTGCCGTGCATACCCAGCATGCCGAGCCAGTTCTTGCCCGAGGCGGGATACGCCCCCAGCCCCATCAGGGTCGAGGTGATGGGAAAGCCGGTCAGCTCCACCAGTTCGCGCAGCAGCCGGCTGGCCGCCGGGCCGGAATTGATCACCCCGCCGCCGGTATAGAGTATCGGCTTTTTGGCTTCCTGCATCATCGCCACCGCATCGCGGATGGCCTGGGCATCGCCCTTCACCCGCGGCTTGTAGCTGCGATGGCCGGTTTTGCTCGGCCCCTCATAGCGCCCGGTGGCGATCTGCACATCCTTGGGGATGTCCACCACGACCGGGCCGGGCCGGCCATTGACCGCCACATAGAACGCCTCGTGAATGACCCGCGCCAGATCATTGGTCTGCTTGACCAGATAATTATGCTTGGTGCAGGGGCGGGTAATGCCGACCACATCAGCTTCCTGGAACGCGTCATTGCCGATCAGATGGGTGTGAACCTGTCCGGTCAGGCAGACGATCGGCGTTGAATCCATCAGCGCGTTCACCAAGCCGGTGATGGTGTTGGTGGCGCCGGGTCCCGAGGTCACCAGCACCACGCCGGGCTTGCCGGTCGAGCGCGCATAGCCCTCGGCCGCGTGTACCGCGCCCTGCTCGTGCCGTACCAGAATATGCCGGATTGAATTCTGCTGAAAAAGCTCATCATAAATGGGCAGGGTGGCCCCGCCCGGATAGCCGAAAACCGTATCCACGCCTTGTTCGACAAGAGCCTTCAGAACAATCTGGGCTCCTGACATTTCCTGCGACATATTCCCGTCCTCTGATCAAACACGTGCCTGACGCACAATAGAAGAGGACCGGCCTCCGCCAACCAGCGCATATTGGGTTGGCGGTGAGCGGTCCTGCTCGTGAGCGCCCCCCCGAAACATCCAGCTTGCGCCAGCAACCGGAAGGCGGCGCACATTATCGCGTTGACCTCATGAGGTCAACCTCATCTAGCGAATAATTGCAAAAATTTGCGCAAGCTGACTTGTCGTTTCTTGCGCATCGATCCAATTCCAGGAAATCATATTGCTCTTCAGCCAGGTCATCTGCCGCTTGGCATAGCGCCGGGACTGGGTTTTGGCCTTTTCCATCGCCCCCTCCTCGCTCAGATCCCCGGCCTGCAGGTCCAGCAATTGCTTGAGGCCCAGCGCCTTCATCGCCGGCAGCGAGCGCGGCAGGCCGAGCGCCGCGATCCGCGCCGCCTCCTCGCGCCCCCCATGCGCCAGCATCCAGTCAAACCGCGCATCTATTCTCTCATAGAGCGCCTCGCGCGGCGGCGCGATCACGAAGCGCATGCAGTTTTGCTCATCCAGCAAGGGCGGGCTCGGCGTGTCCTTCTGCCAGTCATGCAGCGAGCGCCCGGTGGCCTCCAGCACCTCCAGCGCCCGCACCATGCGCTGCGGATCGCCCGGCTCGAGCCGCGCCGCCATCAGCGGATCGCGGATTTTCAGGATCTTGTGCAGCGCCTCGACCCCGTCCCGCTCGGCCTTGCCCCGCCAATATTCGCGGATATCCTCCGGGATGTCCGGAACCGGCGCCACCCCTTCCAGCAACATCTTGAAGTAAAGCCCAGTGCCGCCCACAATCACCGGCAATTGCCCCGCCGACCAGATTTCGCCGAGCACGGTTTTTACATCCTCCAGCCAGGCGCCGGCCGAATAGGCGCGGGTAAGCGGCACATGGCCATAGAGCCGGTGCGGCACAGAGGCCTCGTCCTCGGGCGAGGGGCGCGCCGTGAGAACGCGTAAATCCGCATAAACCTGCATGGAATCGGCGTTCACCACCACTCCGTTCCACTGCCGGGCCAGGAACATTGCAATATGAGACTTGCCGCTGGCCGTCGGCCCTGCAATAAGGACGGCGGGTTTTTGAATTTCAGTCATTTGGTCATCCTCGATTTGCCATGGAATATGTCGCTTTACTGATCGGCGCGCCAGAAAAAAAGGCCGTCACGGGACAAATCGCCGCCCTGGCCAGCGAGATCCTGCCGGGCCATCCTGCCCCTGATTGGCTGGCCCCCGGCACCGCCTGCGCCTTCGACTTTTTCGATGAGGGCGGCGAGTGGGGCGCCGGCGCCGACCTCAGCGCCACCCTGCAGGGCCACCCCATCGACATCGCCCTGCTGAGCGCCGCCGAATATGGCAAGCGCCGATTGCTGATCGCCGACATGGATTCGACCATGATCGGTCAGGAATGCATCGACGAGATCGCCGATTATGCCGGCGTCGGCGACAAGGTCGCCGAGATCACCGAGCAGGCCATGCGCGGCGGGCTGGATTTCCGCTCGGCCCTGCGTGCCCGCATCCGCCTGATCGCCGGGCTCGACCGCAAGTTCCTGACCGAGGTGGCCGACAAGAGGCTCACCCTCAACCCCGGCGCCCGCACCCTGGTGCAAACCATGGCCGCCAATGGCGCCTATTGCGCCCTGGTATCCGGGGGCTTCAGCTTTTTCACCCGCATCATTGCCGAGCGCGCCGGCTTTCACGATCATCGCGGCAATGAATTGCTGTTTCAGGATGGGCGCCTCACCGGCGTCGCCGACCCGGTGCTGGGCCGGGAGGCCAAGCGCGAGGCGCTGGAACATTATATGGGTGAGCTGGGCCTTGAGGCCTGCCACACCCTGGCCGTCGGCGACGGCGCCAATGATCTGGATATGCTGGAGGGCGCCGGGCTCGGGGTGGCCTATCGGGCCAAGCCCCTGGTGGCCGAGGAGGCCCGGGTCAGCCTGAACCATGCCGACCTCACCGCCCTGCTTTATCTGCAGGGCTATCGCGAGGACGAGTTCATCCGCTGATCCGCCGCCGGCTGCGCCGGCGGCGCTCCGGCCCGAGCCTAGTTCTCCTTGGTGATCCGCACCGCGATGAAGCGCTTGTCGCCCTTGCTGTCCGACAAGAGCAGCAGCACCGAGCTGCGGCCGGCCTTTTTCGCCGCCTCGACCTTTTTGATGAAATCGTTCGGCTTGGCCACCTTTTCCTGGTTGACCTCGACAATCACCTGGCCCCGGGCAATGCCCTTATCGGCAGCGGCGCTGTCGGGATCGACTTCGGAGATCAGAATGCCTTCGACCTTGTCCTCCAGACCGAAGCTGGCGCGCAGATCGTCCGATATGGCCGACAGGGTCATGCCGAGCGAAACCACGGTCTTTTCAGGTTCGGCCTTGCCATCGTCTTCCCCATCGCCTTTTTCGGCTTTTTTCTCGCCGTCTTCCAGGCGTCCAAGCTGCACCGACAGGGTCTTGCGCTGACCCCGGCGCAGCACTTCAACCTCGACCGCCTTGCCGATATCGGTCTTGGCGACCATGCGCGGCAGATCGCGCATGCTCGGCACTGTCTTGCCGTCGAATTTCAGGATCACGTCGCCGGCCACAATGCCGGCCTTGGCGGCCGGACCGTCCGGATTGACCCCGGCGACCATGGCGCCATAGGTCTTTTCAAGCCCCAGTGACTCGGCGATCTCGTCGGTCACGGTCTGAATGCGCACGCCGAGCCAGCCGCGGCGGGTCTCGCCGAATTCGCGCAATTGCTTAACCACCGGCTCCGCCGTTGCCGACGGCACCGAAAAGCCGATGCCGATCGAGCCGCCCGAGGGCGAGATGATGGCGGTGTTGATGCCGATCACGTCCCCTTCCATGTTGAACAGCGGTCCGCCCGAATTGCCTTTGTTAATCGCCGCATCGGTCTGGATATAATCGTCATAGGGGCCGGAATTGATGTTGCGGTTGCGCGCCGAGACAATGCCCACCGTCACCGTACCGCCCAGGCCAAACGGATTACCGATCGCCATCACCCAGTCGCCGACCCGGGCCTTGTTGGAATCGCCGAACTTCACCGATTTCAGCGGCTTTTTCGGCTCCACCTTCAGCACCGCGATATCGACCTTGGGGTCGCGGCCGATGATCTTGGCCTTCAGCTTGCGGCCGTCATTGAAATTGACCGTGATCTGATCCGCGTTCTTGATCACATGATTATTGGTGATCACGATACCGGACGGGTCAATCACGAAGCCCGAACCCAGCGAGCGCACCTTGCGCCGCTTGCGGCGCTTATTGTTCTCGTTCTTGAAAAACTCGTCGAAGAATTTCTCGAACGGGCTGCCCTTGGGCAGCTTGGGGCGTTTGACTTCCGGGTGGCCCTTGGTCTTCTGGGTGGTGGAGATATTCACCACCGCATCAATCAGGTTCTCGGCCAGATCGGCCACCGATTGCGGACCGATGCCGCGGGCAAAGCCGGGCTGCACCGTCATGAGGCTCAAGGCCAGGGCCAGTCCGATCCCCGCCAGCAGTCGCCTCGCCGCAAAGGCATGGCGGCCTGTTTCAGCCTGTGTTGCGCGCCTGCGCCGGCCGGTCGATTCCTGATAGCTCATGACTACTCCGCAATTGGAAAATAATGATTCTGAAAACCCATTGTTACCGCAAACCGCCAATTTGACAATTCACGACCTATTTACAGGCCTATACGAAACCTGCTCATCCGCCGGCGCCGCGCACCAGCCATACCACCAGCACACCAAGCGCCAGCGCCGAAACGCCGCCGACCCGCAAGGTACTATCCGGAATCTGCCGCGCCATTTCCGCAACCCGCCTGATGCTGTCGGGGAACAGCGCGTAAAGCAGCCCCTCGATCACCAGCACCATGCCCAGTCCGACCAGCAGATCCTGCATCCACGTCTACTCGGCCGGTCCGGCCGGCTTGGCGCTCTTGCCCTTGAAGCCGTCCGCATTGCCGAAATAGCGGAAGAAGTCGGAATTGGGCGACAGCACCATGGTGGTGTCCTTACTCCCGAGCCCCTTCTGATAGGCAATCATCGAGCGGTAAAAGGTGAAGAACTCAGGATCGGCCCCAAAGGCCCGGGCGTAGATCGCATTGCGCTCGCCGTCGCCCTCGCCGCGGATCTTTTCCGCATCGCGCTGGGCTTCGGCCTGCAGCACCACCACATCGCGATCGGCCTTGGCGCGGATGCGCTGGGCTTTCTCGCGGCCCTCGGCGCGCACTTCGGTCGCCTCGCGCTTACGTTCGGTCTGCATGCGCTTATAGATCGCCTCGCTATTGGTTTCCGGCAGGTCGGCGCGGCGGATGCGCACATCCTTGACCACCAGGCCGAACTCCTTGCTCTCCGCATTGATCTGGGCGGTGATCGCCTCCATCAATTGCGGGCGCTTGTCACGCACGATATCGGTGAAGCTGGCCCCGCCCAGCACCCGCCGCACCGCCGAATTGAGCAGGTTGGACAGGCGCGATTCGGCGATCGCCGGATTGCTCAGGGACTGGTAGAATTTCAGCGGATCGGTAATCTTGTAGCGGGCGAAAGCATCCACAAGCAGCCGCTTCTTGCCCTGGGAGATCACTTCCTGCACCGGAGAATCGAGGCTCAGCAGCCGGTTGTCGAGATAGACCGCATTCTGCACGAACGGGATTTTGAAATGCAGCCCCGGCTCCTTGACCGTGCGCTTGTAATCACCGAATTGCAGCACCAGCGCCTGCTGGGTCTGCGGCACGGTGAACAGCGAATTGAGTCCGACGAAAGCCAGCACCGCCAGCACGATGATGCCGAGTATGAAAATGGGTTTCTGCATTACTGGGTCCTCCCCGCAGCGGTCTTGCCGCCCTTGGTCAGCTCGCCCAGCGGCAGATAGGGCACAACCCCCGAGCCGCCGCCCGCTTTCTCGTCGATCAACACCTTATTCATATTGCCGAATACCGATTCCATAGTTTCCAGGAACATGCGCTTGCGGGTCACCTCGGGCGCTTTCTTATATTGCTTGAAAATCGCTTCATAACGCGAGGACTGGCCAACCGCCTCGGCCACCACCCGGGCCTTATAGCCCTCGGAGGCCTGGCGGATGCGCGCCGCGTTACCGCGGGCTTCAGGCACCACCTTATTGGCATATTCCTGGGCCTGGTTGATCGCCGCCTGCTTGTCGGCCTCGGCCGCCTGCACGTCGCGATAGGCCTCGACCACCTGGGCCGGCGGGTCCACCTTCTGCAATTGCAGATTGGTGATCAGGATACCGGCGCCATATTCATCCAGGGTTTTCTGGATCAGCGCCTTGACCGCCACTTCGATATCCGCCTTCTTCTCCGACAGGATCGGCTGGATGTCGTTGCGGCCGACGATCTCGCGCATCGAGCTCTCGGCGACCATTTTCACGGTCATGGTCGGGTCATAGACATTGAACAGGAAGGCACTGGCATCCTTGATCTGCCACAGCACGGTAAAATCCAGATCGACGATATTTTCATCGCCCGTCAGGATCAGGCTTTCTTCCGGCACGTCGCGCTCGGCAACCCGCGGCCCCGCGAACTCGCCCGAGCTGCGCACGCCGACGCTGACCCGGTTGACCCGGGTCACCTTCAATATGGTCACCGCCTCGAACGGATAGGGCAGATGATAATTAAGGCCCATAGCGGTGAGCTTCTTGAAGGCGCCAAAACGGGTAACCACGCCCTGCTCGTCCGTATTGACCCGGTAAATGCCGGTCGCCAGCCACAACAGCACCAGGATCAGCAGGCCGAGCACGATGCCCTTGCTGCCGAACGAGCCGCCGCCCGGCGAGAAGCGTTTCAGGCGTTCCTGCCCCTGGCGCAGTAGATCCTCGAGATCCGGCGGCTTGGGACCGCCCCCCGAGGGGCCCTGCCCCCATGGGCCTTGACCTCCACCTTTCCAGCCGCCATCGCCGCCGCCTTGATCGCTCCAGGGCATGAAATGTCCTTCCTAGTCCCGATATTGAATCTGAATGATAGCGCCTTATAGGCCACGGGCCGGGCGCGCGCAAATAATGTGCTTAAGATTGGGGCCGCTTTGCGCTTTTCAAGCCCTGTCGAGCACAATGAAGCTATAATCGGCGCTGTCCTTGTCGCCCGCCTGGTGAAACTCGGACGAAACCTCACGCCACGCCGTCATGTCCAGTTCCGGAAAACGGGTATCGCCCTCAGGGTAAGCATGCACCCGGGTCAGATAGATTCGCTGCGCCCGGGGCAGGAATTCGCGGTAGATCTGCGCCCCGCCGATCACACAAATCTCATCGGCGTCTCTCGATGCGGCAAACCGCGTCGCCATCGCCAGCGCCTCATCGGGCGAGCCCGCCGGCACCGCCCCCCCGGCGGCAAAATCCGCCTGCCTTGTGATCACGATATTGTCGCGCCCATCGAGCGCTTTGGGCAGCGACTGAAAAGTGCGCCGCCCCATGATCACCGGCTTGCCCATGGTCACCCGGCGAAACATGCGCAGATCGCCGCTGAGCCGCCAGGGCATGCCGCCCTCGGCGCCGATAATGCCGTTTTCCGCCGCCGCGACGATCAGGGATATCCGCATGCCGCTAAACCGCCACCTCGGCCTTGATATGGGGGTGCGGGTCATAATCCATCAGCTCGAAATCCTCATAGCGGAAGGCGAAGATGTCCCCCACCTCGGGGTTGATCCGCATCACCGGCAGCTTGCGGCAGTCCCGCGACAATTGCAGGTCCACCTGCTCCAGATGATTGAGATAAAGATGCGCATCGCCGAAACTGTGCACAAAATCCCCCGGCCGATAGCCGGTGACCTGGGCCACCATCATGGTCAGCAGCGCATAGGAGGCGATGTTGAACGGCACCCCGAGAAAGATATCGGCGCTGCGCTGATAAAGCTGGCACGACAACCGGCCTTTGCCGGCCTTCCCTGTCGCGGCAGTGCCGCTCCCCGCCTCTTGTGGCTCAACATAAAACTGGAACAGGCAGTGGCAGGGCGGCAGCGCCATATGCTCCACATCGGCCGGGTTCCAGGCCGAAACCATCAGCCGCCGCGAATCCGGATTGGTGCGGATCTGGTCGATCAGATGGCTGATCTGGTCGATGCTGCCGCCATCGCCCGAAGGCCATGAGCGCCATTGATGGCCATAGACAGGGCCGAGATCGCCGTTCTCATCGGCCCATTCATCCCAGATGCGCACCCCATTGGCCTTCAGATAGGCGATATTGGTATCGCCCTGCAGAAACCACAGCAATTCGTGAATGATCGATTTCAGATGCAGCTTCTTGGTGGTCAGCGCCGGAAAGCCCGACGACAAGTCAAAACGCATCTGGTGGCCGAACACCGACAATGTGCCGGTGCCGGTCCGGTCTTCCTTTCGGGTGCCGGTGTCCCGCACCCGCCGCATCAGATCGAGATATTGCTGCATGACACCCACTCATAAGCGATTCGCGCCGCGCCAAGAACCCGCGAGCGCACAAAGGTGCAAACCCCTTTGGTCTTTATTTTGCCCCGATCAGCCCCTATATTCGAAGGGCTGGGTTTCCAGCTATGGCGATAAATGGCTTTCGTAATAAACTGATCGGACCCGGGGGCGGTACCCGGCGCCTCCACCACATGCAGTCCGAGCCGCAACAGCTTGACTGCATCTGATGGGGGCGAAATAGGATCGACGACAGCGTAAAGGATCTGCTTTCGCCCGGCATGGTACCACCGTATCGGACCAAACTTTATAGTTGCCAACGACAACTATGCGGAAGCGCGTCTCGCTGCGTAATGCAGTGCGATAGCTTCAATTCAAG
>PKTQ01000363.1 GCA_002869085.1 Hyphomicrobiales bacterium
ACAAGTTCTGGGCCGCGTTCACAAGCGCCATCGGGCTTGAGGAGACGGGCGGCGCGCCGGAGCAGGTGATCGCCCGTATCGATGAGATCATCGGCAGCCAGACGGCAGAACATTGGCAGGAGGTGCTGGGCAAGGCCGATTGCTGTTGCAATATCGTGCGCGGGCTTGATGAAGCGATGAATGATGCGGATTTCAAGGCGCGCGGGCTGTTCGACTACCGGGTGGAGGGTCCGTCCGGCGCCTCGCTGACGGCGCTGCCGCTGCCGCTGGCGCCCCGGTTCCGGGCGCCGGCGAGCGAGGCGCGGGCCTTTCCGGAGTTGAAAGAGCCGGACAAGGATTAGGCGCGGAGGCTCAGGTCCGGAGGCTCAGGCCCGGCGCATGATGGCGGGCAGGTCCTCGTCCGGCACCAGCCCCTGGCTCATCAGGCCACGGCGCAATGCGGGCAGGGACTTCAGGGCGGTGAGGCCGAGCGCGCGCAGGCCCTGCAGCGGCGGAAAGCCGCCGAACAGCAATGAGCGGTTGAGAAAATCGACCGCCGCGGTGCGCGGGAAGATATCGCGGCGGCGGCGCCGGTCATATTCAGCGATCAACTCGGAGCCGCCCGGATCCCCGTCCCAGCGATGGGCCTCGGCGGCAAGTTCCGATAGCAAGGCGGCGTCGCGCATGCCCAGATTAAGGCCCTGAGCGCCGATCGGCGGCAGCACATGGGCGGATTCGCCCACGAGAGCGGTGCGGCGCGCCGCATAATCTCGCGCGGTCAGGCCGGCCACCGGGAAGGCATTGCGCGGACCGATGTGGGTGATGCGCCCGAGCCGGCCATGCATATGCTCCTGCATAATCGCCGCCAGTGCCTCGTCATCCAGCGCCATCAGGCGCCGGGCCTCTTCGGGGCGCTCGACCCACACCAGGGCCGAATTGTCGCCGGGCAGGGGAATGATGGTGAACGGCCCCGGCGGGCGGTGAAACTCGACAGAGGTGTCGTCATGGGGCAGCTCATGGGTGAAGGTGAGGGCGATGGCGGTCTGGTCGTAAGCCCAGCGGTTGACCTTGATGCCGGCAGCCTTGCGGGCCGGGGAATTGCGGCCGTCCGCCGCCGCCAGCAGCCTTCCTGAGATGATGCGCCCGCTATCCAGGGTCAGGCGGGCCGCATCGGCGCCGATATTAATCTCGGCAGCGGCGTCATCGATCAGCTCGAGATTATCGCAGGCCAGAGCCCGGTTCCACAGCGCGCCGACAATGACCGGCATGGGGATGTTGTAGCCGAAAGGCTCATCGCCGAGTTCATCGGCGCGAAAGTCCATCGCCGGGGCGCCCGGCCAGCGTTCGGTATGGTCCTCGACCCGCATCACCCATAAAGGCGCCGAGCGGGCCTGCATATGCGGCCAGACATCGATGCGTTCCAGCATGCGGATCGCGCCTTGCAAAAGAGCGATGGTGCGGGCATCGCGGAAACTGTCAGGTCGGTCACGCAATTGCCGGAACAGGGGGTCGGCGCAGGCGGTCTTGAGGCCGGCCCCGGACATCAATATGGAGGCGGCGAGGCCGGCCGGGCCGCCGCCCAGCACGACCGCATCAAAATTGCCGCTCGGCGCGCCTTGCCCCATGACCATTCCTCTCCTAACCTGAAAACCTTACGATAAGACCCTGATTCAATGAGGGATCTACGCCACCGGATTGATCCGAAACCTGCCATCTCGTCCTGTGAGACCATGGGCGAACATACACAGCAACAGCGCCAATACCAGCCCGGCCTCGTTTGGATTTGCGCTGGGATCATAAATGATCGCACCCGAAATGCCAGAGGCGAGGGGGCAGCTCCGGCTTTGCGCGGTCCTGCCTCCGGCCAACGCCGGGACGATTAACCTCAATATCAGATAGAAAACAGGGCAGGCAAGCCTGCGCATGGAGCGATCACATCGGCAACCGGAGAAAAGAACAGCGTAAAATAGCTGAAAATGCGCCATGAAAACAGTGATCTATGCGCAAATGTCCTTCCGTTCAGACGCCGTTCATGTAACCCGCTCTATTTTTGCAACCACTGGTCGGAAAGACGGCCAATTGAAAACCGGCGGGCGAAACGGTGTTTTCAACCTGACATACTGCTAAAGTATGTTAGAATGAATTAAAAACAATGGAGGGTCCCCCATGCCGGAGCATAATTCTGCGTTTCCTGAATTGCGCGAAATTCACCTCAAAAACCTGAACAACCACACCGCATTGACGCCGCTGCGCTGGAGCGCCGCGGTGCTTGGTATGATGCTGTTTGGGGCGAGCGCTTCAGCAGCGCTGGCGCAGGAGGCGGGCCTGCAGCCCGGTGAAAGCTTTGTCACCCGGTTTTCCGGGCTTGATCCGGCCGGTGGGCCACAGGCAAATCTCGATGTCAACGGCACGGTCGGCAGCATCATCGATCTGCGCAATCCGGGCAGCGCCGCCAGAGGCGAGCATTGGCTCAACGAGCCCCAGCGCGCCCCCGTCACCGCCGGGGCGATCGGGCAGGTGTTCGGCATCGCCTTCGACAATGCCAGCCCGCCCAATATCTATCTGACCGCCACTTCGGCCTTCGGCCTGCACCGGATGGCCGACAATAGCGACTGGATGCCAGGCATGTGGGGGCCGAGCGGTGGCCCCGGCACCATATACCGGCTCAGCGCCGCCAATGGCTATCAGCCGGAAGTGTTTGCCGACATCACCCTTGAGGGGCGGCCCAATAGCGGCGCGGCCCTGGGCAATATCGCCTTTGACGCGGCCCATAACCAGCTTTTGGTCTCGGATATGGAAACCGGGATGATACACCGCATTTCGGCGGAAAACGGCCAGGAACTGGGCCGTTTCGACCATGGCACGGAAGGGCGCGGCGCCTTTGTCGACGCGGCCAGCGGCGAGAGCCGCTCTCTGGCGCCGGTGGCGTTCGATCCGGCCAGCGCTCCGAATATCGATAATTGCGGCGGTGAAGGTTTTGCCAAGACCCCGTCCTGCTGGAATGTGGCGGATTTCCGCCGCCGGGTGTGGGGGCTCGGGGTTAACACCGAGGCCGACGGCAGCACACGGCTCTATTACGCGGTCTGGGGCAGCCAGGCCTTCGGCAATCCGGACTGGCAGAATGCGGGCGAGGATCAGAGCAACAGCCTGTGGTCGGTGGCCATCGGCCCTGACGGCAGCTTCAACCGCGCCGATATCCGGCGCGAGCTGATCATGCCCGGCTTCTTCACCTCGCTGGAGGATTTCAAACGGGCCGGGGGCAGCCATCCGGTGTCCGATATCGCATTTTCATCGGGTGGCGTGATGCTGCTGGCCGAGCGCGGCGGGCTTGCCGCCGGGGCTGGGGCTGCCACGCCCTATGAATCGCGCGTGCTGCGCCTTGAAAAGTCGCCCGAGGGCGTGTGGACGCCGACCGGGCGCCATGATGTGGGTTTTTATGACCGCAAGGACCATGGCCAGCCCTTCCTGCGGGCCAATAGCGGCGGCGGTGTCGATTTCGGTTTCGGCTATAGCGCCGCCGGCCAGATGGACCCCAGCAACCGCGATGGCTGGGTGTGGATGAGCGGCGATGGCCTGTGCTCGCCGAGCGGCCCCTGTTTCAACGCCAATTCGAATGTTTTTGACGATACCAGCCGGGTCGATGGGCTGCAGGGCCAGCCGGCGGATGCGGTGGCGGAACTGTCGCCAACCGGGGCCTATAACGCCTATCCGGCAAGCGGTCCGGCCACGGCGCCTGTGGGACCTGACCGGGCTTTCATGATCGATCTGGCGATCAATGTCACCGGCGGCGGCACGCTCGATCAGGGCTCGCTCCGGACCGACGATGCGACCGCCAGCGGCGATGTGGAAGTCTATCGTCCGGTAGCGGCGGAACCGGTCACCATGGTACCGCCTCCGGTAACCGGCTTCGATCTGTCGATCTTCAAATCCGGTCCGGCCCGTTGCAGCGCCGGCAGTCTGTGCACATGGCAGATCACGGTCACCAATAACGGACCGGCGGTCTATTCCGGCCCGATCAATGTCAGCGATATTCTGAGCCCGTTTGGCGCCGCCTTCACATCGGCGAGCCCGCCCTGGGCGTGCGATGATTATGGCGCGGGCAATGGTCAATGGGTCCAGTGCTATCATCCGGCCACCGTTCTGTCGCCGGGCCAATCGCTGCAATTGACCATCAGCTTCACCCTACCGGCGGCCTATCGGGACCGCTTCGCCAATAATTGCGCGGAAATCCTGTGGCCGATGCGCAATGCCGAAACCATCTCGCCCAATCTGATCCGCGATGTGCAGAGTCTGCTCGGACTGCTCGGCTATCAGGCCGGTCCGGCCGATGGGGTGATGGGCAATATGCTGCAAAACGCCATCCGGGTGTTCCAGACCGACAATGGACTTGCGGTCACCGGGGTGATCGATGCGGCGCTGCTGGCGGCGCTCTATCCGCAAGGCGCCAGCCTGACCGGCGATATGAACCCGGCCAATGACCGGGCCTGTGCCTCAACCACGGTCGATCCGGGCCATCTGCCGCCAGGATCGGTGCATCTGCCGATTGGATCGTTCCACCGGCCGCCGAAGTCTCCGCATCTGCCGAGAGGCTCGTTCCACAGGCCGCCGAAATCTCCGCATCTGCCGATCGGCTCGTTCCATCGGCCGCCGAAATCTCCGCATTGGCCGAGGGGCTCGTTCCACCGGCCGCCGAAGTCTCCGCATTTCCCCAGGGGCTCGTTCCACAGGCCGCCGAAGTCTCCGCATTGGCCTAAGGGCTCGTTCCACAGGCCGCCGAAGTCTCCGCATCGGCCGAGAGGCTCGTTCCACAGGCCTCCCAAGTCACCGCATTTCCCGAAAGGCTCGTTCCACCGGGTTGGCAAGTCGCCGCATTTCCCGAGAGGCTCGTTCCACCGGGTTGGCAAGTCACCACATTTCCCAAGAGGCTCGTTCCACAGGCCTCCGAAATCTCCGCATATCCCGAGAGGCTCGAAGGTGCATATCCCGCGCGGATCGAAAATCCATCTGCCGCTCGGCTCGAATATCCATCGTCCGATAGGCTCGAAGGTGCATATTCCGCGTGGATCGAAAATCCATCTGCCGCTCGGCTCGAACATTCACCGTCCGATAGGCTCGAAGGTGCATATTCCGCGCGGCTCCAGGGTTCACCGTCCGCTTGGCTCACGGGTCATTCACAAGCCGCTCGGCTCGAAGGTGCATATTCCGCGTGGCTCGAAGATCCATCTGCCGCTCGGCTCAAATATCCACCGCCCGATAGGCTCGCGGGTGCATATTCCGCGCGGCTCCAGGGTCCACCGTCCGCTTGGCTCGCGGGTTCATATTCCGCGCGGTTCCAAGATCCACCGCCCGAAAGGCTCGCGGGTTCATATTCCGCGCGGCTCCAGGATCCACCGCCCGAAAGGCTCGCGGGTTCATATTCCGCGCGGTTCCAGGATCCATCGCCCGAAAGGCTCGCGGATCATTCACAAGCCGCGTGGCTCAAGGGTCCATCTGATCAGGAAATCGCGCCTGAAAACCAAGGTGATCAAGCCCCATAAGCCCAATCGGCGGGTGCGGGTGATCAAGCGCAACAACAATAACTGATCACAGCCGGTTGTTCCGGTTTCACGCCCACAACAAGGTCCGCCGCATCCGATGCGGCGGGCTGGCGCCCAAGGCTTGTCCGACCGTCACGCCGGTGGCTATGCTTGCGCAGGAATTTTCCCGGCGGACGGGCGATATTTTGAAAGAGATCATGACCATGAAAACCCCCATGAAAGTTTTGACCACGACCGGCGCGGCGATGCTGCTGTCCCTGGCCTTGAGCGTCGGCATGAGCCCGGCCTCGGCCACCGGGAGCAGCGAGAGCAAGGTTTTGCCGACTTTGCACACCAATCAGCAATTCATCGAGGAAACAAGGCAGCAAAGCGATATGGATATCACCGATATCAAGCAGGTGCTGGGTTTCATCCTCGATGCGCTTCCGAAAAAAGTTAAGGTCTATCCCACCGAGAACTATTACTATTTCAGCTTTTACTGGCATGGATATAAATATGCCGGAAATCTGCGTCTGGCCGCCCGCGACCGGGACGAGGGCAAGATTCATTTCGCCTATTTCCCCGCCGCCAATGTTTCCTCGGAGGATGGTGAGATGCATTACAAGGCGCTGACCGCCGAGGACGGGGTGAAGGTCAGTAAAAAGTCCGATCTCGTTTATGAGGTGAGTTTCGCCGGCAAGACCACCACTTTCGAGCTGAACGATCTCAGCTCAATGAAACCGCCGGCCGGAACTGTGAGCGCGGATGAGAGCTTTATCGGCCCGATGATGGATGAATCGGGCTTCAAATTCTATCTGATCTATAACAATAAACATAAGCTGTTCCACTATGTGCTGAACGAGACGGAACCCCTACCGGATCTGTTCGAGCCGATGGCGGAAACGCCGCGCATCACCATCGGCCGCCGTTCGGGCTTCGCCTTTTACCAGGACCGTGTGATGAAACGGAAAATCCTGATCGGCGTGAACAGCACCAATGTGATCATGAACAATTATTATGACGGCCCGTTCGACCAGTTGCCGGATAATTTCCTCAAGGGCGATGAATTGAAGAACGCGGTGATTGCCTCGGACAAGAGCACGAAGGGCAAGATTGATAAATATCTCTACTTCATCAACGGGGAAGGGCGCTATCTGATCAGCCCCTATATCCAGTATGAGCAGCCGACCGATCTGCTGTTCTTCGATGAGTGCGCCGCGAGCCAGGGTCTGCCCGATAGTGAATATCACCGCTGTCTGGCCGTGGAGGGCGGCGGCGGCGAGCAATAGACCCCGCGCCTTTTGAGCGGAGAATCCGGCTTCGGGGCGAGACTTAAGCGGGGCTATTCGACGATCACTCTGAGATCGCGGTCGAGGAGCTGGTGCAGTTTCTCGACCAGGCCCTTGAGGCGGGTGACCATCGGGATCAGCGATTTGAGCTGGCCGCGCACCCGGGCATCGGTCAGCAGCGCCTTGGGGCTTTCGTCGATCTGGTTAACCAGCGTGATGGCGTCGTTGAATGCAGCTTCGATATCGTTATACAGCCAGCCCACATTGGTGCGCAGCAGGGCATCGTCGAAACCGGCGCCATTAACGCCTTTATATAATTCGCGCAAGGCTTGAAGATTGATGCGGATATTGCGCAGCGAGCGGCCCGAACACCAGCACTCGGCGGTCTTGACGTCGCCCGGTTCCGAGGCGGCCTTGAGGATCAGCGGCAATTTGACATCGGTGATCAGTTTCAGCGTGTCGGTCATGCTGTCGAGGAAGGCCTTGGTGGCGGAACTGGCGGTGGGAAAGGTGCCATTGCCCGGGCTGCCGGCGGTTTCCAGCAATTTGACATAGGCAGAGGGGCCCTCGCGCCATTCGGCATTGATCTGCCCGGACAGGGTGGCAATATTGGTGGCAATGGCGACAGCCAGGCGGCAGCGGTCACCGGCTTCCTTGTCGCCGGCCAGGACCTTCTCGGCGCCGGCGCCGAAAATCAGCCGGCCGAGGGCCGGGAAACCCTGAATTTCCGCCGGGCTGCGCGCAATATCCAGTTCACTCCCGCCGTCCATTTGTTTCAGAGCTTCATCCAGGGCCTGATCGATCCGGTTGTCCATATCCGGCCAGTAATAAAGCCGCTGATAGCGGTTCTGGTCCTCGATATGGCCGAAACGGATATGGCTGATCTCGCTAAAAGTGTCCATGGCGTCATTAAAGGCGCGCTGGGCCAGATGCAGGCTGCCCTTTGAGGGGGTGGAACAGAAGCTTTTCATCTCGGTCCGCAATTGTTCGGACGCTCCGGCGAAGAATTCGTATCGGGGCAGAATATGGTTGCGGGCCAGATTTGTGTTCAGCGCGGTAAAGTCGATATTGCTGGCCGAGGCGGCGGGGGCGGCCACTGAAACTGCCGCGGCGAGGGTCAGACATAGGGCAGCCAGCCGCGCGCGGAAACCGGTTCCGGGTAAAATTGCATGGGTCATAGTGTTCATTTCCGGCCAATCATCGCTGGCACGTCTCCTGATTCTGAAATCGTATATTAGCACATTCTGATATAAATGTGGAATCCGCCTCTGTCCCTTTCAAGGGCGGCATATTCCATTACGCTGGAGAATCTCGTGAACCCCATGGTCAAACTATCCGTTTTGGCGAGGTGATGTAAAGCGCATCGAAAGCCGCCAAGGCCCGCGGGCTCCGGCACGGGCGCGCGATTTACCGCCCCATCCACGCTTTGTTAAGAGCCCTGTGACAAAATCAAGGATCAGGGCAGGTGTAAAAGAGTGTATGTAAATGCCGGATCAACAGGCTAAACCATCCATTTTCAGTTTCAATTCTCATTCGGCCATGCGGCTGACGGCACTCATTATCGGCGCCGCCATGCTGTCGGCCTGCGGCAATAGCGGCGGCGGCCGCCTCGGCACGGTACCGAGCCAGCAGGTCTATGGGGTCGGCGACCGCATCCCCGAAGGGGGCGGCTATTACAAGGTGGGCAAGCCCTATGTGATTGCCGGACGGCGCTATTTCCCCAAGGAGGATCCCCATTACGACCGCAGGGGGGTCGCGTCCTGGTACGGCACCGATTTCCACGGACGCAAGACCGCCAATGGCGAGATTTTCGACATGAACCGGATGTCGGCGGCCCATCGCACCATGCCGCTGCCGAGCTATGCAAGGGTGACCAATCTCAATAATGGCCGCACGGTGATGGTGCGGGTCAATGATCGCGGTCCCTATGCCCATGACCGGGAAATCGACCTGTCGCGGCGCGCGGCCAAGGCGCTAGGCTTTCAGCGCCAGGGCACCACACAGGTGCGGGTGCAATATATCGGCCCGGCGCCGCTCGAAGGCGACGGCGACCGGCTGGAAACCGCTAACCGGGATTCGGGCGCCGGCCAGCCGGTGCGTCTGACACAGCGTTCGGAGTGGCCGCGCAAGCCCCTCTACCGGCGCCGGGCGCATAGCACGCCGGCACAGGCCCCCATTGAGGGCACCACCGGCTCGACATCGGGCGGCTATTATGTGCAGGCGGCCTCGTTCAGCGATCCGCAACGGGCGGCCCAGTTGAAAAACCGGCTGGCCCCTATCGGCAAGGCCGAGGTGGCGCCGACAAATATGGGTTATGCCACCTTCTACCGGGTGCGGTTCGGACCGCTCAGGGATGAAAACGCCGCCTATGTGACCCTGGCCCGGGTGCGGGCGGCGGGCATGAATGCGGCGCGGATCATTTCCAACTGAAGCTGCCTGCCCGCATTGCTTTTTACCGGTATATCAATACAATCGTTCCAACTGATCATTAAATGACTTTTCTGGGGCGGGCGCAGAGTGATTTCCGGTATGAAACGGGTCTTGTCGATTGTTTGCATCGCCTGTTTTTGCCTGGCGGGAGGCGGCGGCGTCAAAGCCGCGCCGTTTGAGACCCCGGCGGAATATGTCTATATGATCGACGCCGAAACCGGCACCGTCCTCTATGAGAAGAACCCGGACAGCCTGATGGCCCCGGCCAGCATGAGCAAGCTGATGACCGTGGAGATGGTGTTCGATGCGCTGAAATCCGGCGTGCTGACCATGCAGGATAAATTCCATATCAGCGACAATGCCTGGCGCAAGGGCGGCGTGAAGTCCGGTTCCTCAACCATGTTCGCCAAGCTGGACTCGGATATTGAACTGAAGGATCTGCTGCTCGGTGTGATTGTGCAATCGGCCAATGATGGCTGCATCGCCATCGCCGAGGGCATGAGCGGCACTGAGGCGGCCTTTGCCAAGGCGATGACAAGACGCGCCCGGGAGATCGGCCTGAAAAAATCCACCTTTGCCAATTCGACCGGCTGGCCGGATCCGGGTCAGAAAATGACCGCAAGAGAGCTGGTGATGCTGGCGGATCACATTATCCGCAATTACCCCGATCTTTACACCGCATTCGGCCATAAGAACTTTACCTGGAACGGCATCAAGCAAAACAACCGCAATCCGCTGCTGGGCCGGATGGAAGGGGCGGACGGGCTGAAAACCGGACATACCCAGGAGTCGGGCTATGGGCTGGTGGCCTCGGTGCGGCGCAACGGTCAGAGGCTGATTCTTGCCATGAATGGCCTGAAGACCAGCCGTCAGCGCGCCCAGGAAGCCCGAAAAATGATCGATTGGGGCTTTCGCGCCTTCCGCTCGTTCAAGCTGTTCGATGCCGGGGTGGAGATCGCGCGGGCAAAGGTCTGGGGCGGCGATGCCGGATCGGTCGGCCTGGTGGCCGCCAAACCCGTGCGGGGGCTGATGCCGATTACCGCCCAGAAGGACCTCAAGGCGGAAATTATCTATCAGGGGCCGCTGATGGCGCCGGTGAAACGCGGCCATGTGGTGGCCGAGTTGCAGATCAGCGCGCCGGGCGGGGTCAGGTTCAGCACGCCGCTGCAGGCGATGGAAGATGTCAGCAAGGCCGGACTGGTGGGGCGGGGACTGGGCGTTTTGACGCATATGGTGCCGGGGCTCTGATAGGGCTTTCGAAGCAGCGGCATCTGTGGATAAGGTGGGATGATGACACAAGGCCGATTCATAACTTTCGAAGGCGGGGAGGGGTCCGGAAAATCGACCCAGGCCCATCTGTTGCAACAAAAGCTCGGCGAAATCTCTATCGAAGCTGTGCTGACCCGCGAGCCGGGCGGTTCGCCCGGAGCCGAGGAGATCCGCCATCTGCTGATGCGCGGCGAATCCGAGCGCTGGAGCCCGCTCAGCGAAACCATGCTGCTCTATGCGGCCCGGGCCGACCATCTGATGCGGACCATAAGGCCGTCGCTGCGGCGCGGCTATTGGGTGATTTCGGACCGTTTCGCCGATTCCAGCCATGCCTATCAGGGTGCGGCCAGCGGGGTGTCCACAGAGCTTCTTGACCAGCTCGATGCGGCGGTGGTGGAAAGCACCAGGCCGGAACTGACAGTCATTCTCGACATCCCTGCCGATATAGGCCTCAAACGCGCCGAGCGGCGCCAGGACGAGGAAGAGTTCAGGCTCGAAGACCGCTTTGAGCGCCGGCGGCTCGATTTCCACGAAAGGCTGCGGCAAGGTTTTCTGGAGGTGGCCGAGCGCAGCCCGGAGCGCTGCGTGGTGATCGACGGCCTCAAGCCGGCCGAAGAGGTGGCGGCGCTGGTGTGGCACGCGGTTCAGACACGGCTGCTCGAAACGGAATGAAAGCCGAGCCGCAAAGCGATTGCCTGGAGGGTTGCCGGCATCCGCGTGAGAATGACAGCCTGCTGGGCCAGGCGGCGGCGGAGGCGCATCTGCTCGAAGCCTATCGCTCCGGCAAGATGCACCATGCCTGGATTTTGAGCGGTCCGCGCGGCATCGGCAAGGCGACCCTGGCCTATCGGACGGCGCGTTTCATCTTCCAGAACCCGGATCCGCAGGAGATCGCGGCGGACATGACTTCGCTGCATGTGGATGCGAGCTCGCCGCTGTTTCACCGGGTGGCGGCGCGCGGACATTCGGATCTGCTGGTGATCCGCCGGGGCTATGACCAGAAACGCAAAAAACTGAGATCAGAGATCCGGGCCGATGAAGTTCGCCAGACGACGCGGTTTTTTTCGCGCACATCGGGCGAGGGGGGATGGCGGATCTGTATTGTCGATACGGCCAATGACATGAATCCGACCGCCGCCAATGCCTTGCTGAAAAATCTGGAGGAACCGCCGGAAAGGGCGCTGTTCCTGCTGATCTCGCATGCGCCGCACCGGCTTTTGCCGACCATTCGCTCGCGCTGCTGCTCGCTGCCGATGCCGCGCCTGGCCGAGGCGGATATCAGGCATATTCTGACCCGGGAGCTTGAGGGAGAGGCAGGGGACGGCACGGATCTTGACCTGGCGGTGCGGCTGTCCGGCGGACGGGCGGGGCGGGCGATCGAGCTGTTGAAGAATGAGGGCGCCGATGTCTACCGCGATATTTTCGGCCTGATGCGGCAAATGCCCGATATCAATCCGGAGCTGATGCTGAAGCTGGCCGGCAAGCTGACCCCGGTGGCGCGCCAGGCGCAGTTCGATCTGTTTTTCGACCTGCTGCTCAATTGGCTGTGGCGCATGGTGCGCGGCGGTCTGACCGGCTTTCCGGACGAGATTGCGCCCGGCGAGGCCGATATCATGCGCCGTCTCACCGCCTCGGGCGAGCTTGCAAGCTGGTCCGCATTGTGGGAAAAGGTCAATCAGTCTTTTGCCGAGGCCCGGGTGCTGAATCTTGACCGGAAACAACTCGTTCTCGACACCTTGTTCTCCATAGAAAATACGGCCCGCGAAACGGGCTGATCATCGTTGAGTAGTCCTTTCATGTCCGAAAAAACCAGTTTTTATATCACCACGGCGATTTCCTATCCCAATGGCGAGCCGCATATCGGCCATGCCTATGAGGCGATCGCCACCGACAGTATCGCCCGCTTCAAACGGCTGGACGGCTATAATGTGATGTTCGTGACCGGCACGGACGAGCACGGCCAGAAAATGAAGCAGACGGCGGAAAAACAGGGCCTGACCCCGGCCGAGCTGTCGGATCAATTGGCGCCGCGATTCATCAAGATGGTCGAGGATCTCAATTGCAGCCATGACGATTTCATCCGCACCACCGAACAGCGTCATAAAATCTCGGTGACCGAAATCTGGAAGCGCATGGCGGCCAAAGGCGATATCTATCTCGACAAATATTCCGGCTGGTATTCGGTGCGGGACGAGGCCTATTACGGCGAGGACGAGCTGAGCAAAAACGAAGACGGCCAGTTATTCGCCCCGACCGGCACGCCGGTTGAATGGGTCGAGGAGGAGAGCTTTTTCTTCCGCCTGTCGGATTACCAGCAGCCGCTGCTCGATTATTACAATCAGAATCCGGATTTTATCGGTCCGGAGACCCGGCGTAATGAGGTGGTCAGCTTTGTCGAGCGCGGGCTGCAGGATCTGTCCATGTCGCGCACCAGCTTTGACTGGGGGGTGCCGGTGCCGGACGCGCCCGGACATGTGATGTATGTATGGGTGGACGCCCTGACCAACTATATTACCGCCGCCGGGTTCCCCGACGAGGACTCGGAGAAATACCGCACCTTCTGGCCGGCCGATCTGCATGTGATCGGCAAGGATATCCTGCGCTTTCACGCCATTTACTGGCCGGCCTTTCTGATGTCGGCGGGCCTGCCTTTGCCGCGCCGGGTGTTCGGGCACGGCTTCCTGTTCAATCGCGGCGAGAAGATGTCGAAATCAGTCGGCAATGTGGTGGATCCGTTTTCGATGATTGCCGCTTACGGGGTCGATCAGATCCGCTATTTCTTCCTGCGCGAGGTGCCGTTCGGGCGTGACGGCAATTACAGCCATGAGGCAATCGTAGGCCGGATCAATGCGGATCTGGCCAATGATCTGGGCAATCTGGCGCAGCGTTCCCTGTCGATGGTGACCAAGCATTGCGGCCAGGCGGTGCCGGAGCCGGGCGATTTCAGCCCCGAGGATCAGGCCATGCTGGAGATGGCGGATGCCATGCTGGGCAAGGCGCGGGCCGAGATCGACAATCAGGCTTTGCACAAGATTCTGGAGGCGATCTGGGCGGTGGTTTCGGAGGCCAACCGCTATTTCACCGCCCAGGAGCCCTGGGCGCTGCGCAAGAGCGATCCTGCGCGCATGAACACGGTGCTTTACGTGACCGCCGAGGCGATCCGGCAGATTGCGATCATGGCGCAGCCCTTCATACCGGACTCGGCGGATCGGTTCCTCGATCTGCTGGCGGTGGAACAGGCGGCGCGCGACTTTGCCCATCTGGGCGCCGGAGGAAGGCTGCAGCCGGGGGCTGAGCTGCCGGCGCCGAGCCCGGTGTTTCCGCGCTATGTGGAGCCCAGTCAGGATGGGTGAGGCGGGCATGCTGGTCGATAGTCATTGCCATCTGGATTTTCCGGAACTCGAAGTGAGCCGGGAGGCGGTATTGGCGCGGGCGGCAGAGCAGGGGGTAGGCACCCTACTCACCATCTGCACCCGGATCAGGAAATTCGATCAAATATCTGTAATTGCTGATGAAAATGAGAATATATTCGCCACGGTCGGCACCCATCCGCATAATGCCGAGGATGAAAACGACATAGGCCCGGAGCTGATCGTCAAGCTGGCGGAGCGCGAGCGTGTGGTCGGCATCGGCGAGACCGGGCTAGATTTCTTCTATGATAACAGCCCGCGCGATATTCAGGAACGCGTGTTCCGCAACCATATCGAGGCTGCCAGGGTAAGCGGATTGCCGCTGGTGATCCACACCCGTTCGGCCGATGCGGATATGGCGCGCATTTTACGCGGCGAGCTTGAAAGCGGGCCCTTTACAGGTGTGCTGCATTGTTTCAGCAGCGGCCCGGAACTGGCGCAAATCGCGCTCGATCTGGGCTTTTATCTGTCCTTTTCCGGCATTCTGACCTTCAACAAAGCTGAAGAGCTGCGCGAAATCGCCGCCCAGGCGCCGCTCGATCGGGTGCTGGTGGAAACCGATGCGCCGTTTCTGGCGCCGGTTCCGCTGCGCGGCAAGACCAATGAGCCGTCCTTTGTGATGCACACGGCGCAGAAGCTGGCGGATATTCGCGGGATGAGCCTTGAAGAGATCGCTGCGATCACCACGGATAATTTCTTCCGCCTGTTTTCAAAGGCGTCGCGCCCGGCGGCGGCGGCGGCCTGAGATGGGCCTGAAAGCCACGATCCTCGGCTGCGGCTCGTCCGGCGGAGTGCCGCGACTGGGTGGTCATTGGGGCGCCTGCGATCCTTCCGAGCCGAAAAACCGGCGCACGCGCTGCTCGCTGCTGCTTGAGAAAAGCCAGGCTAATGAGGCGGCGGCCACCACTGTGCTGATCGACACATCGCCCGATCTGCGCGAGCAATTGCTGGCCGCCGGCGTGAGCCGTGTGGACGGGGTGGTCTACAGCCATGATCATGCCGACCAGACCCACGGCATTGATGATCTCAGGCCATTGGTATTCGCCAATCAGCGCATGGCCGATCTTTATATGGATGAAGCGACCCGCAAGGGATTGATGCGCAAATTCGATTATATTTTCGAAACACCGCCGGGCAGCGATTATCCACCAATCGCCCGCGCGCTGCCCATTGAGGCGGGCGAGAGGGTACAAATCGACGGGCCGGGCGGCGAGATCGCCCTGATGCCCTTCATGCAATATCATGGCCGCATCCATTCGCTGGGCTTCAGGGTCGGGGGGCTGGGCTATGCCAATGACCTCGTGGGCCTGCCGGAGGAATCCTATGCTTATCTTGAGGATCTTGAGGTGCTGATCGTCGATGCGCTGCGCTATAGCAGCCATCCGACCCATTTCAATCTTCAGCAGGCGCTGGACCTGATCGAGCGGGTGAAGCCGGAACGCGCGGTGCTCACCAATATGCATATCGACCTTGATTACAGGCGCTTATGTGAGGAACTTCCAGCAGGCGTGGTGCCGGCCTATGACGGCATGGGTTTAGAGCTCACGCTGGATTAGATAAAAATGGAGATAAATATTTTCCATAATATATATTATGCGCGTTTTTCCACAACGCTGATATGGGAGGCGATGTGATGGCAAAGCCCCCTGAGCAAAAGGATATCGGCGCCCTGCTCGACGTGATGCGCAGGCTTCGCGACCCGGACACCGGTTGTCCCTGGGATGTGAAGCAGAGTTTCGAGACCATCCTGCCTTACACCATCGAGGAAGCCTATGAGGTTGCCGGCGCCATCGAGCATGGCGACATGGACGAGCTGCGCGATGAGCTGGGCGATCTGCTGTTGCAGGTGGTGTTCCATGCCCGCATGGCCGAGGAGCTCGGCCATTTCGATTTTCGTGACGTGACCGGCGCTGTCGTCGACAAGATGGTGCGGCGTCACCCGCATGTGTTCGGCGATGAGACGGAACGCGGCACCGAAATGAGCCAGGGCAAATGGGAACAGATCAAAGCGGCCGAGCGGGCCGAAAAGCAAAAACACGCGACCCTTGACGATGTACCGGTCGCCCTGCCCGCCCTGATGCGGGCGGAAAAGCTGCAAAAGCGCGCGGCGCGGGTCGGGTTTGACTGGCCCGATATCGCCCCGGTGTTCGAGAAACTGAATGAAGAAATCGATGAGCTGAAATCAGCGATGGCGGCGCGGCAACAGGTTGAGATCGAACGGGAAATGGGAGATTTGCTGTTCACCTGCGTCAACCTGGCCCGGCATTTGAAAGTCGATCCGGAGGCTGCCTTACGCGGATCGAACGCCAAATTCCTGGACCGCTTTCACGCCGTGGAGACGATCGTCAAGGGCGAGGGCAAGACGCTGCTGGAGACGAGCCTTGAGCAATTGGACGCGATCTGGAACCGGGTGAAGCAGGAACAGGACTAGAAAAAACCGATCAAGCCTTTGTTTTAAAAAGGTTATCGAATTTTCCCTGTTTTTCGGGCGGCACCCGCACATCGAGATTGATCAGCCCTTCGCCGTCATCTTCGCGGGTCAGAACCTCGCAATTTTCA
>PKTQ01000033.1 GCA_002869085.1 Hyphomicrobiales bacterium
TCGCCCGCCGCCGGGGCGGCGTTCAGCCCGTCCGTGGCCAGCTTGAACAGATAGGGCACCATCACCGTAATGCCCTTGGCGGCAAACAGCGACACCAGCGCCAGTACCACCCGCAGCCGCAAATCGAACCGTCCGGCCGGCCAGATATAACGCAGAAAACGGGTGACTGTGGTCCAGTTCCAGTCCCGTTTCAGATGCGGCTCATCTTCCGGCTGGGCGCCGGCGGCGCCGGTGAGTTTCATGCTGCGCATAGGTTATCCTGATCCGACATGCCGCCGGGCGGGCTGAAGCGCGGCGCCGGCGGCTGTTTATCCGATATGGGGGCGCCGCCATTTGAAACAATGGCGAGCGGCCAGGGCGGGCGGCCGCCGATCCTGCCTCAGCGGCGCATCCGCAACATGCGTTGGCGCAGATCCTCCCGCTCGTCCACGCGGCTTTCCGGGTCCGCTTTGGGCGTGACGAACACCTGGCCAGGATAGATCAGGCTGGGATTGCGGATCTTGTTCTTATTGGCTTCGTAGATGACGGTATATTGCATGCCCTCGCCGTAAAAGGCCCGCGACAGGTTCCACAGATTGTCGCCTGGTTGAATCACCACCTCGCCGTTTTGCCGCGCCTCGCGCGCCGCTTTCGGCTCGGCCCGCTCGAACGGCGCCTCCACCCGGGCGGCGATCTTGTTGTTGCCGCCGATCTGATCGACCCGCAGCGTATAGCGGCCGGGTTCAATCTTCTGTTCGGTGCGCAGCACCCATTCACCGGTTTCCCCGGCGCTGGTCTCGCCGATATAGCGGTTGTTGAGATAAATCCGCAAAGTCTTGCCGGCGTCCGATTTGCCCGACAGGATCACCTTGCCGCTATCGTCATAATCGACCGAGCGGAAGGTCAGCTTCGGGGCTGCCGGCTCCGGCTCCGGCGCCTGCAGCACCCGGCTCGGCTTGTCCTTCTCGCTCACCACCACCAGCGGCGCCTTGGGCGCGGGCGTTTCAGCGGTCATGCCCGCCGATGCCGGCTTGTCGCCGGCCCCGGCCGGTTCGGCTCCAGCCGGTTCGGTTCCTGCGGGCTTGATCGACCGCGATGCCGACTTGGCCTCGGGCCCGGCGCCTGGGGCCGCAGCAGGCGCGCCCGCATCACCCGCGGCCGGCGCGTTTTCGTCCTTGGCATGCGCCGAGGCCGCCGCAGCTTTGTCACCGGCTTCTGCCGATGCCGGATCGTCCGGCGCGGCTTTCACGCTGTCGGCGGTATCGCCAGCCGGGTCCGCATCGGGTTGTTTATCCGCCGCTTCGGGCTGCTCGTCCGCCGCTGCGGGGCTTTTAGGCGCGGGCTCGGCCGAGGCCAGTTTCTGATCTGCGGGCCGCGACACCGCCACCCGTTGCGGCGACACCGTTTGTTTCACGCCGTCCGGAGAGGCCGCCATCAGTTTCAGGCTGCTCGAGCCTGTGGGCAAAGGCGCATCGGCGACGATCACCCATTCCCCGCGCGCATTGGCCACCGCTTCGCCCACCAGCTTGCCCTGGGCCTCGACCCGCACTTTCCAGCCCGGCGCCGCCCGCCCGGCGATCACCGTCGAGCCGTCGGGCTCGACCCGCACCACATCAAAAGAAGGCGGCTCGGTTGCGGGCGCATCCGCTGCCGGGCGCTCCCCGGCGGGCTCCTGCGCATCCGCTGTCCTGGCTTCCGGCTTTTTGGCGGGCTTGTCCGCCCCGGTCTCGCCGGCCGGCGGTTTGGCGGCGGCTTCGCTGTTCTCCGCGCCGGCTTTTTCTTCCGGGGTCTTGTCCGCTTCGGCCTTGTCCGCCGGGGCCGCTTTGCCGCCCGGCTGCGCCTTGGTCTGTTTCTGGCCGCCCGGCGCCGCGCCGCTGTCGGTGATTGCAGCCGGCTCGCTGACCTGCGCGCGCTCATAGGCAAACCAGGACACTGCCGCCACAACGGCCGCGACCAATCCGGCAAGTCCGAACCAGACGGCTTTCATCGCTTAAATCCCCCAAAATCCATCAGCTCACTTTCGTGTATAACACCAATTCGGCCATGGTGAAGCAAGTCGCGCCCCAAAACATGGTTTTTTTTCATTGCCCGCTTGACGCGGCCGGCTGCTGGTGCCAAGTCGTGCCCCATGACCAAGGCCCGAAATATCTGCGTCTATTGCGGCTCCGGCCACGGCGCCCAGAATGCCTATGCCGCTGCCGCCGCCCGTCTGGGCCGCGATATGGCCGCCAGTGGTATCGGCCTTGTCTATGGCGGCGCCAGCATCGGCCTGATGGGCGAGGTCGCCCGCGCCGTGCATGACAATGGCGGTCATGTCACCGGGGTCATCCCGCGTTTTCTCACCAAGCATGAGGTGGTCTACCATCAGGCGCAGGAAATGCTGTTCACCGAGACCATGCAGGAGCGCAAGCACATCATGGCTGAGCGCTCCGATGCGTTCGTCGCCCTGCCCGGCGGCATCGGCACCTTAGAGGAACTGGTCGAGATGATGACTCTGGCCCAGCTCGCCCGCCATCAAAAGCCGATCATCCTCGCCAATATCGATAATTTCTGGGATCCGCTGATCAATCTGTTCGATCACATGCGCGAAGAAGCGTTCATCCGCGCGGAAATCCCGCTGCAATTCACGGTCTGCCATTCCGCCGCCGA
>PKTQ01000396.1 GCA_002869085.1 Hyphomicrobiales bacterium
CGCATCGCCGTGGCCGCCCACATATTTGGTGATCGAATGCAGCACATAATCCGCCCCCAGCGCCGCCGTGTTCTGCCCCACCGGCGAGGCGAAGGTGGCGTCGCATGAATGTTTGGCGCCGATCTCATGCGCCAGGTCCGAAATCGCCTGCAGATCAGCCAGCCGCAATATGGGATTGCACGGGCTTTCCGAATGGATCAGCCTTGTGTTGGGCCGGCGCGCCGCGCTGAGCGCGTCAAGGTCACTCATATCCACCAGCGACACCTCGATGCCGAAGCGCGGCAGGGTATCGCGCGCCAGCTCGGCCACCCCGGCATAGGACACATCGGAAATAATGACGTGATCCCCCGCCGACAGATGGGTCAGGAAGATGGCCTGGGCCGCCGCCATGCCCGAGGCCAGGCACAGACAGGCCTCGGTCCCCTCCAGCGCGGCGATCTTGCCCTCCAGCATATTGACGGTCGGATTGGCCCAGCGCCCATAGATATAAGGGCTGTCCTCGCCCATGTCGTGCGCGGAAAACTTGGCCACCTCTTCGGACACAAAGGTGGTGGACATCACGATATCGGGCGCCGAGGCCCCGGTGGCCGGGTCCGGGCGCTCGCCCGCATGCACCGCTTTGGTCGCCGTTCCGGTCATTCGCCTGGCCTTACTCATCATCTCCCGCCTCCTTGGGTCGGCCGCATCCCGGCCGGTTGATATCCCGCCCCCGAATATAGCCCCCCGGCGCGGCGGATAAACAGCCCATTGAAGGGGGGCAAGGTGGATAATCGCCGCCCGGCCCGGCAATAATTGCCCGCTTCCCGGCGCCGCACCCGCCGATCATCGCCGATTTGTGTCATTTCCATGCGGATTAACCGGTTTGTTAATCACTTGTTTACGACTGGCTGGGTAATTTTTGCCTAGTCCTGATTTTTTCCGTCGTGGCAATGACTTCACACCTCAGCCGAAAGAGAAAATCAGGACCAAACGCCTGCCTCCGGCACATCTGCGGGCAGGCGAGTCATACGGGAGCTGGGACTTGAACGGTATAGTCGAATTTCTGAAATCGCTCGGCGCCGCGCGGCTGGGAGCGATGGCGGCGGTTACCCTGACCCTGGTCGGGTTTTTCGCGTTCTTGATCGTCCGCCTGTCGGCGCCGCAAATGGCGCCGCTGTTCTCGGGGCTGTCGCTGGAGGATTCCTCCGCGATCGTCACCCAGCTCGAATCGATGAATGTGCCCTATCAGATGCGCAATGACGGGGCCACCATCCTGGTGCCCAAATCTCAATCGCTGCGCCTGCGCATGCGGCTGGCCGAGGACGGCCTGCCGGTCGGCGGCTCGGTCGGCTATGAGCTGTTCGACAAGACCGGCGCCCTCGGCACCACCAATTTCGTCCAGAACATCAACCATCTGCGCGCCCTGGAAGGGGAACTGGCCCGCACCATCCGCGCTCTCGACCGGGTCAAGATGGCGCGGGTGCATCTGGTGCTGCCCAAGAAACAGCTTTTCGCCCGCCAGAAGACCGAGCCCAGCGCCTCGATCGTGCTGAAAATGCGCGGCGGCCTCAACCCCGGCCAGATCAAGGCGATCCAGCACCTGACCTCCTCGGCGGTGGAAGGGCTGAAGCCCACCCATGTCTCGATCGTCGATGAATCCGGCAAATTGCTGGCCAGCGGCTCCGAAGGCGATAACAGCGAAGGCAGCTTTGCCCTCAACACCCTGGAAGAGCGCCGCATCGGGTTCCAGCATCGGCTCAAAGCCAAGGTCGGGGATCTCGTTACCTCGATTGTCGGCCCCGGCAATGCCCGGGTCGAGGTCAGCGCCGAGCTCGATTTCAAGCAGATCACCGAAACCTCGAGCCTTTATGACCCGGAAAGCCAGGTGGTGCGCTCGACCCGCACCAAGGAAGAGACTTCCGCCTCGAAGAACAAGAACACCGACGGCACCGTCTCGGTGGGCAATGAGCTGCCCAACGCCAATGCCGACAGCAAGACCGGCAATGCCTCCAGCGAGGACGCCAACAGCACGGAAGAAACCGTCAATTACGAAATCTCCCATGTGAAGAAAGTGCTGGTCACCCCGCCGGGACGCATCAAGCGCCTGTCGGTCGCGGTGCTGGTCGACGGCATTCTCAGCCAGAACGACAAGGGCGATGTGATCTATAAGCCGCGCACCAAGGAGCAGATCGACCAGATCGCCACCCTGGTGCGTTCGGCCGTCGGTTTTGACCGCGAGCGCGGCGACACCGTGGAAGTGGTCAATCTGCGCTTTGCGCCCGAATCCAAGCCCGCCCCGCTCGATAATGCCGAGGCGCCGTTTCTTGACCTGACCAAGGACGATTATTTCTATATCGCTCAGATCGTCGGCCTGTTCCTGATCGCGCTTCTGGTGTTGCTGCTGATCATCCGCCCGCTGGTCAACCGCATCGTCACCCCCGACACCGCCGCCCTTGAAACGGGCGCCCCCGGCCAGACCCAGCTCACCGGCCCCGACGGCGTCCATGCGGGCAGCGAGGCCGGCGAGGCCGGCATGCCCGCCCTGCCCAGTCCCAATGCCCGCAGCCATGTGGCCGAGATGATCGAAGGCGCCACCGTCGCCGGCGAGATTCAGGGCAATTCGGTGCGCAAGGTCGGCGAACTTGTACAAAACAATCCGCATGAGGCGGCCAGCATCATCCGTCAGTGGATGAACGAGCCGGCTTAGGGAGAGGGTCATGGCAAGCAGCGCACTGCAGACAGTAAAGCAGAACCCGACGGAAATATCCGAGCTGAGCGGCCCGGAACGCGCCGCCGTGCTGATGCTGTCGCTGGGCAAGGAATTCGGCCAGGAAGTGTGGGAACTGCTCGGCGATGACGAAATCAAGGAATTGTCCCTGGTCATGTCGACCCTGGGCAATGTTCAGTCCTCATTGATCGAGAATCTGCTGGTGGATTTCGTTTCGCGCATGTCGGCCTCGGGCGCCATCATGGGCAGCTTCGATTCCACCGAACGGCTGCTGCTGCAGTTCCTGCCAGAGGAGCGCGTCGCCTCGGTGATGGAGGAAATCCGCGGCCCGGCCGGGCGCAATATGTGGGAAAAGCTCAGCAATGTGCAGGAAACCGTGCTGGCCAATTACCTGAAGAACGAATATCCCCAGACCGTCGCCGTGGTTCTGTCAAAAATCCGCTCCGAACACGCCGCCCGGGTGCTGTCGATCCTGCCTGAGGATTTTGCCTTCGAGGTGGTGGAGCGCATGCTGCGCATGGAGGCGGTGCAGAAGGACATTCTGGAAAAAGTCGAGAACACCCTGCGCAGCGAATTCATGTCCAGCCTGGCCCAGACCAGCCGCCGCGACGCCCATGAGATCATGGCCGACATTTTCAACAGCTTCGACCGCCAGACCGAAAGCCGCTTCCTGACCTCGCTCGAGGAAAACGACCGCGAATCGGCCGAGCAGATCAAGGCGCTGATGTTCACCTTCGACGATCTGTGCAACCTGGATTCGGCCAGCGCCCAGACCCTGCTGCGCAATGTGGACAAGAGCCAGCTTTCCGTGGCCCTCAAGGGCGCCTCGGACACCACCCGCGACTATTTCTTCTCCAACATGTCCGAGCGGGCCGGCAAGATGCTGCGCGAGGACATGGAGGTGCTGGGTCCGGTGCGCCTGCGCGATGTGGACGAAGCCCAGAGCCTGATGGTCGACACCGCCAAGGACCTGGCCGCCAAGGGCGAGATCATGATCGTGAAGAACAAGGGCGACGACGAGTTGATTTACTGATGATCCCGCCTGGCGGGATGGAAAAGGCATTAAACGAGAGATTATGGCAGAACCTTTGAAATTCACCTTCGATACGTTTTTCGGCCCGTCCGGCACGGCGGCGGACGAGCAATCGAAGCTGCCTGCTCTCAGCGAAGAGGATCTGGACCAGGCCAGGGCCGAAGCCTTGGCCGAGGGCCTGGAGCGCGGCCGCCGCGAAGCTAGCGACGGCATCAATCAGGCCATCGCCGAGGCGCTGACGCGCATGGCTGAAAAAGTCGACGACATGGACATGGTGCATAAAGGCGAGCTTGAGCGCATCCGCGCCGAGGCCGCCGAGCTGGCCCACCACATCGCCGGCAAGCTGGCCACCGCCCTGACCGCCCACATGCCGCTGAGCGAAACCCGCATGCTGCTCGACGAATGCCTCTCGCACCTCAACGAGACCCCCCATATCGTGCTGCGCATCGCCGAGGATCTGGCCGAGCCCATGCGCGAGCGCGCCGACGCCCTGGCGGCCGAGCGCGGCTTTTCCGGCAAGATCATGATCATGGCCGAACCCGACATGGCCCCCGGCGATTGCCGGATCGAATGGGCCGATGGCGGCATTGAAAGAAACACCAGCGCCTTGAACGACAAAATCGACCGCGCCATTTCGCGCCATGTCGAAGCGATGATGAAGGCGGATAACAAAGCCGAACCGGCACCCCTGCACAGGCAGGCGGCCGGACGTGGGCACACCGAAGGAGCCGCGTAATGAGCGACCAGGAAGACCTGTCCAAAGGCAAACAGAACGTCGATCTGCTTGACCTGAACAATGAGGGCGCCGAGGCCTCCGGCCATGCGCCGGACAACACCCCGCGCACCGCCGCCGATCTGCAGGCGGTGTTCGATGTGCCGGTCAAGGTGTCTGCGGTGCTCGGGCGCTCGCAGATGGAGGTCAGCGAGCTGCTCAGGCTCGATCAGGGCACCATTGTCGAGCTGGACCGGAAGGTCGGCGAGCCAATCGATATCTTCATCAATGACCGGCTGGTCGCCCGCGGCGAGGTCGTGCTGATGGAAAACCGTCTCGGCGTCACCATGACAGAAATTATCAAAGCGGATTAGGAGCGCAAGCATGAGATTATTGATCGTCGGAGGACTTGAAGGTCAACTTTCGGCCGCTTCGAAAATCGCCATGGAGCGCGGCGCCAAGGTTTTGCATGCCGAATCGGTCGATCAGGCCATGAAGATCCTGCGCACCGGGCAGGGCGCCGATCTGCTGATGGTCGATGTGGCTCAGGACATCATCCGGCTGACCGGCCATTTGGAGGCCGAGCGCATTCATGTGCCGATCGTCGCCTGCGGCGTGCGCAACGACGCCCGCGCCGCCGTCAACGCCATCCGCGCCGGCGCGAAGGAATATATCCCCCTGCCGCCCGATCCGGAGATCATCGCCGCCGTGCTGGCCGCGGTCGCCGACGAGGGCTTCTCGCTGATCTACCGCGATGCCGCCATGTCCTCGGTGGTGCAATTGGCCAATCAGGTCGCCAAATCCGAGGCCAGCCTGCTGATCACCGGCGAATCCGGTGTCGGCAAGGAAGTGCTGGCCCGCCATGTGCACCGCCAGTCCACCCGCAACGCCCGCGCCTTCATTTCGGTCAACTGCGCCGCCATTCCGGAGAATCTGCTGGAATCGGAGCTGTTCGGCCATGAGAAGGGCGCCTTCACCGGCGCCGTCGCCCGCCGGATCGGCAAATTCGAGGAGGCCGATGGCGGCACCCTGCTACTCGATGAGATCAGCGAGATGGATGTGCGCCTGCAGGCCAAATTGCTGCGCGCCATTCAGGAGCGGGTCATCGACCGGGTCGGCGGCACCAAGCCGGTGCCGGTCAATATCCGCATCATCGCCACCTCCAACCGCAATCTCGCCGCCGCCGTGCGCGACGGCAGCTTCCGCGAGGATCTGCTCTACCGGCTCAATGTCATCAATCTGGTGATCCCGCCCCTGCGCGAGCGCCCCGGCGATATCCTGGCCCTGGCCGAGCATTTCATCGCCATTTACGCCAAGTCCAACGGCCTGCCCGAGCGCCCCCTGTCCGAGGCCGCCCGCGCCCAGATCACCACCAGGCCCTGGCCGGGCAATGTGCGCGAGCTGGAAAACACCATGCATCGGGCGGTGCTGCTGGCCACCGGGTCGGAGATCGACATCGACGCCATCCGCACCCCCGAAGGCGACCAGATGGGCATGACGCCTCCCGGTCATGCCTCCCGTGCCGCCGCCACCGCCGAGGCGGTCACCCATAATCTGGTCGGCCGCACCGTGGCCCAGGTCGAGCAGGAACTGATTCTCGACACCCTGGACCATTGTCTGGGCAACCGCACCCATGCCGCCAATATTCTCGGCATCTCGATCCGCACCCTGCGCAACAAATTGCGCCAATATGGCGATGACGGCGCGGTCATTCCGGCCCCCGGCGCCGGCCAGCCGGCCCAGCTCACCGCCTATCGCAACGGATAATGATTCCATGAGCCACCGCCCAGCAAAGGAGCCCGCCCCATGGCGATGACAGATGTCGGCGAAGCCGGCACCGCCCTGCCGGCCGAAACCGCGCCCGCCGCCGAGACCCCGGCCGCGCCGCTGTTCAGCGCCCAGGGCAGCCTCGCCAATTTGCTGCGCCGGCCCGACCTCGCGCTGGCAATCGGGGTGATGTTCATCCTGATCGTGCTGATCATGCCGATGCCGGCCATGGCGCTGGATTTCCTGCTCGCCATCTCGATCACTTTTTCCATCCTGGTGCTGATGACCTCCCTGTTCATCAACAAGGCGCTGGAATTTTCGGCCTTTCCCACCATATTGCTGATCGCCACCATGATGCGCCTGTCGCTCAACCTGGCTTCCACCCGGCTGATTCTGGCCCATGGCCATGAAGGCACCGACGCCGCCGGGCAGGTGATCCAGGCCTTTGGCAATTTCGTCATGCAGGGCAATTTCGTCATTGGCATCATCGTGTTCTCGATTCTGGTGCTGGTGAATTTCGTGGTCATCACCAAGGGCTCCGGGCGCATCGCCGAAGTGGCCGCCCGCTTTACCCTCGATGCCATGCCCGGCAAGCAGATGGCCATCGACGCCGACCTTTCCGCCGGCCTGATTGACGAGGACGAGGCCCGCTCGCGCCGGCGCAATCTTGAGGATGAATCCGCTTTTTACGGCGCCATGGACGGCGCCTCCAAATTCGTGCGCGGCGACGCCATTGCCGGCCTGCTGATCACCTTCATCAATATTATCGGCGGCATCATCATCGGCATGGCCCAGATGGACATGTCGCTCGCCGATGCGGGCGCCGCCTATACGCTGCTGACCGTCGGCGACGGGCTGGTGTCGCAGATTCCGGCCCTCATCGTCTCCACCGCCGCCGGCCTGCTGGTTTCGAAAGCCGGGGTGGCTGGCACCGCCGACGAGGCGCTGATCAGGCAATTGTCCGGCTATCCCAAAGCGCTCGGCATGTCCTCGGTGGTGATGGGCACCATGTCCCTGCTGCCCGGCATCCCGATGCTGCCTTTCCTCGCCCTGTCCGCCGCCGCCGGCGGCCTGGCCTGGAACACCGTGCGGCGCACAAAGCTCAGCGCGGCCCGGGAACAGGCCATATTGGATCGGGAGGAAGAAGAACAGCCCGAGGTCGAAGAGCCGATCACACGCTCCTTGCACATGGACGATCTGCGCCTCGAGCTCGGCTATGGCCTGCTGCCGCTGATCAACGGCAAGGACGGCGACAAGCTGACCGGCCAGATCAAGGCGCTGCGCCGGCAATTGGCCACCGATATGGGCTTCATCATGCCGTCGGTGCGCATCCTCGACAACATGCAGCTCGACAGCAACCGCTATGTCATCAAGATCAAAGAGGTCGAGGCCGGGACCGGCATTTTGCAGCCGGACCAGTATATGACCATGAACCCAAGCGGCGGTCAGGTCGACCTGCCGGGCATGCACACCACCGAGCCCACTTTCGGCCTGCCGGCCACCTGGGTCGAGGCCGGCCTGAAGGACGACGCCTCCTTCAAGGGCTATACGGTGGTGGACGCGCCGACCGTGCTCGCAACCCATCTGACCGAGCTGTTGAAGGGCAATATGTCCGAGCTGCTGTCTTATGCCGAGGTGCGTAAATTGCTCGATGAACTCAGCACCGAACATGGCAAGCTGGTTGACGAGCTGGTGCCGCATCAGATCTCCATCACCGGCATTCAGCGCATTCTGCAGAACCTGCTCAATGAGCGGGTGTCGATCCGCGATCTGCCCGCCATTCTGGAAGGCATTGCCGAGGCCACGGGCACGACCCAGTCTCTGCCCGCCATTACCGAACATGTGCGCAGCCGCCTGGCGCGGCAGATCTGCGCCGCCAATATGGGGCCGGGCGGCTATCTGCCCCTGATCTCCCTGTCGCCCGAATGGGAGCAGCATTTCGCCGAGAGCATTATCGGCAATGGCGATGAGCGCCAGCTCGCCATGGCGCCGAGCCAGATCCAGGAGCTGATCGCCGCCGTGCGGACCCAGTTCGAAACCGCCGCTCAGGCCGGCGAGGCGCCGGTGCTGCTCACCAGCCCGGCGGCCCGGCCCTTTGTGCGCTCGATCATCGAACGCTTCCGCCCGCAAACCGCCGTTTTGTCACAGAGTGAAATTCATCCGCATATCAAACTGAAATCTGTGGGGAGCATTTAGACGATGGTCCGGACATGCCACAGAATTTCGCTTTCGGGGGCCTGATCCATGCGCATTAAGAGCTGCATTGGCAAGAACATGCAGGACGCCCTCTCCCAGGTGCGCCGCCAGCTCGGCGAGGACGCCATCATCATCTCCTCCTTCGACCGCTCCGACGGCTCGGTGGAGCTGCGCGCCGCTTTGGATAATAACGATGCCCGCGAGGATCCCTTCGCCGGCCGTCTCAAAGCCCGATTGGAGGCTGAAACCATGCCTGTCGCTTTTTCCGTCAACACCAGGGACGAGGCGCTGCCGCCGCCGCCGCACAGCAATTGGCGCGCCAGCCAGCTGCGCGACACCCTGATCAATCGCGGCTTTCCCGACCGGATGCGCGAATCCCTGATCAGCACCGCCATCGCCAGCGAGCGCCCCGATGCCGACGCCGCCCTGGCCGAGGCCCTGAACGCCCATTTCCTGTTCGCGCCGCTGGACGAGGCCCCCAAACGCCCGGTGATGTTCATCGGACCGCCCGGCGGCGGCAAAACCTCGCTCTGGGCCAAGGCCGCCACCCGCTGCGTGGTGGCCGAACAGCCGATCGCCCTGATGTCGCTCGATGCGGTGCGCACCGGCGCCGCCGGCCAGAACGCCGCGCTGGCCGCCCTGCTCGGGGTGCGCTCAAGGCTGGTCAAGACCCCGGAGAATTTCGCCGCCGCTCTCAGCGAGACCCTTGAGACCCATCCGGAACAGCCCTGCCTGATCGACAGCCCCTCGGCCAATCCCTATCATCTGGAGGAGATGGAGCTGCTGGCGCATTTCCTGACCGAGGCGGAGAAGGTCACTCCCATCGACAAGGTGCTGGTCCTCGACGGCTGCACCGGCGGCGAGGACGCAGCCGACCTGATGGCGGCGTTCTTCCCGCTCGGCATCCGCGCCGTCGCCCTGACCAAATTCGACGTTGCCCGCCGTTATGGCGGCATTCTCGCCGCCCTGTTCGAGCTTGGCCTGCCGCTGGGGCTGATCAGCCGCACCCCCTATTTCCTCGATGGTCTGCTCAATCCGGGCGCCGGGCTGCTCGCCGGCCTGATATTGGAGGCCCATAGCCGGCCCCGTATGACCGAGATCGGCAATATCGCCAATTTGTCCGGGCAATTGAAAGCGCTGGGGTCATGATGATGAAGAAAATTCACCGTTTTCCGGTTTTTCCCGGCAGCCCGCCGGCCGAAGGGCCTAATCTGATCAAGATCGCCTCCGGCAAGGGCGGGGTCGGCAAGACCTGGTTCTCGATCACCCTGGCCCAGTGCCTGTCGCTAACCGGCCGCAAGATTCTGCTGTTCGACGCCGATCTTGGCCTCGCCAATGCCGATGTGCAACTGGGGGCCTCGGCCCGGCACAGCCTGGCCGATGTCATCGCCGGCAAGGTCGCCCTGCACACCGCCACCCAGGTCACCGGCGGCAATGCCCGCGGCCATGGCGACATTCACCTGCTGGCCGGGCGCTCCGGCACCGGCTCGCTGAGCGAGCTCAATCACAGCGAGATCAACCGGCTGCGCCGCGGCCTGCTGCTGGCCTCGGCCCATTTCGATCACAGCATCGTCGATATCGGCGCCGGTCTCGACCGTACCGTCACCAGCTTCTGCGCCCTGCCCGGCTCCGTGCTGGTGGTGATCACCAACGAGCCCACCTCCCTGACCGATGCCTATGCGCTGATCAAGCTGCTGGTGATGCGCGATCCGGGTACCGATATCCGCATCGTTGTGAACATGGCCAAGAACGAGCGCGACGGCCAGCATGCCTATGCCAGCCTGCACCGGGCTTGCGAAGCGTTTTTGCATGTCTCGCCGCCGCTGGCCGGCATCATCCCGCGCGACGATTGGGTGGGAGAAGCGATCCGGCGCCAGACCGGGCTGCTGATCCGCCACCCTTCGAGCCCGGCCGCCCATGCTGTGGCGCTGATTGCCCGCGATATCGTCAAGGCTTCGAAAGCCAGGGCCGCCGGCCGCGCCGGCTAGGATCCGGACATGCGTTCAGATGAAAAAGTGAGCCTCGGCAGGGTGGGCGCCGTTAATCCCGGAAATTGACGAATTGCAGCGGCATGTCGGTCTTCAGCCCCTTCACCAGGGCGATCACCGCCTGTAAATCGTCGCGCTTCTTACCGGTGACCCGGACTTCGTCGCCCTGGATCGCCGCCTGGACCTTCAGCTTCGAGCCCTTGACCGCCTTGGTGATCTTGCGCGCCAGTTCCTTATCCACGCCCTGGCGGATGGTCGCGGTCTGGCGCACCGCCTGGCCGGCGGCCTTTTCCTGCTCCTTATAGTCCAGCACCCCGGCATCGATCTTGCGCCGCGCCAGATGCCCCTGCAGCAATTCATGCATCTGCCGCAATTTCATATCGTCATCGGCATTGAGGGTCAGGGTGCCGTCCTGGTTCTCGATCTGGCAATGGGAGCCCTTGAAGTCGTAGCGCTGCTCCATTTCGCGGCGCATATTGTTCAGCGCGTTCTCGACCTCGGCCATGTCGGTCTTGGAAACAATATCTAATGACGGCATTTTCACCCCCCGAAATAACAAGGCCTCAGGCATACACTGCCTGAGGCCCGGTGTTCAAGACCGTTGCGGCCCATTGCCGGCCGGCGGGCCGGATCGCCGCCTATCGGTGAAACTCGTCCTGGCGGTAAAGATTGAGCGCCGCCTCGTCAATGCCGCTCTGCTCGCGCACCATTTGCGAGCGCTGCAGCTTGGCCTGCTCGCGTTCGGCCAGCAGCTCCATCCGCTTTAATTCCGAAAACGCCGCCGCCAGATCGTTCTTCGCCTCTTCCAGCTGCTGCTTCAGTTCCTGTTTCGAGGCCTGCAGATTATCGCGCCGCACCACCGCCGCCTTGGCGAAGGTCGGATAGGCATAATGGGTGATGTCATCTATGCCCGATTTCTTCTGCTCCAGATCGATCTGCTGTTCCAGATCGGCGATTTTGGTGTCGAAATCGGCAATCATGGTTTCGATCTGCACCACGGTGCGGCGCTTTTCATCCACCTGGAAGCGATGTACGCGAATAAGAGATTCTCGAGATTTCATGTCAGGCTCCCAACTCATCTTCCTGATCGCCGGTTACTAAAATATCCGCCAGTTTTGCAAAACCGGCATCAAAGGCGACGGCGCCGCCCTTGGGTTGGTTTAAAAACGCTTCGAATTGATCGTGATAGTGAATCGCCTCGTCGATGGTGGCGTCGGAGCCGGGCCGGTAGGCGCCCAGCCTGATCACTTCCTCCATGTCCGAATAGGTGGCCATCAATTTGCGGGCCCGGGCCACCAATTGCTGATTGTCCTCGCTCAGGCAGGACGGCATGGTCCGCGACACCGAGCGCAGCACATTGATCGCCGGGAAACGGCCCCGTTCGGCAATGCCCCGTTCCATCACGATATGGCCATCGAGAATGGAACGCACCGAATCCGCGACCGGCTCATTATGATCATCGCCCTCCACCAGCACCGTAAACAGGCCGGTGATTGTGCCCTCGCCGGTGCCGGGGCCGGCCCGCTCCAGCAGGCGCGGCAATTCGGAAAACACGGTCGGCGTATAGCCTTTCGAGGTCGGCGGTTCACCGGCCGACAGGCCGATCTCGCGCTGCGCGGTGGCAAAACGGGTCACCGAATCCATCAGGCACAGCACATCCTGGCCCAGATCCCGGAAATACTCCGCCAGGGTCAGGGTCAGATAGGCCGCCTGCCGGCGCATCAGCGCAGCCTCATCGGAAGTGGCCACCACCAGCACCGAGCGCGCCAGCCCTTCCGGGCCCAGATCGTCCTCGATGAATTCCTGCACCTCGCGCCCGCGCTCGCCGATCAGCCCGATCACCGACACATCGGCGCTCGTGTTGCGCGCCAGCATCGAAAGCAGCACCGATTTACCCACCCCCGAGCCGGCGAAAATACCCATGCGCTGGCCGGCGCAGCAGGTGACGAAACTGTTCAGGGCCTTCACCCCCAGATCGATCGGCGCCCCGACCCGCCGGCGCTTATGGGCCGGCGGCGGCATATTGCGCAGATGGAAACTCGACGGGCCTTTCTCCAGCGGCCCCTTGCCGTCAATGGGCTCGCCCATGGCATTGACCACCCGTCCCAGCCAGGCGGAACTGGGCCGCACCGAGGCCTCGGTGCTCTGCACCCGCGCCCGGCAGCCCATCCGCACGCCCTCGAGCGCCCCGAACGGCATGCACAGGGCGTGCTCACCGCGAAACCCAACCACCTCGCAAGGCACGACCTTCCCGGCCTGGCCGGTTTCGATCGACAATCTTGCCCCCACCCCCATGGCATAAAGCGGCCCGGCCACTTCCACCAGCAAACCCTGCACGCTGACCACCCGGCCATAAAGCGCGGCGGGCTGGATGTCCTCGATTTCCTTGATCAGCGACAGCATGGACCGGTTATTCTCCATGAAGGGAGCGAAACTCACGGGCCGTCTCTGAATTGATTCGGCCCTAACCGGGTCATAATGCCAGCGAACCTGTTAAGGCTCCGTAAACCATTAAAATCGGAATGAATAAAATTCCGGAGTCATTAGAATCGCTTACGCAATTCGCTTTACAGTTTGATTCATCAATGTGAGTCAAAAATTAAAGAATTGCCGCAAATCCCCTCGACGAAACAAAAAAATTAGTATTTGTTAACGAATTGGGCTTAGCTTTTTTATCGGGAACACCAGCGGACTTAGCTAGAGCCTGCCGGTTACAGGCACCAGAGTCCTGACGGACAAAGGAAGAGGGGAAAGGAATGAGAGTTCTCCTGATCGAGGATGATAGCGCAACGGCGCAGAGCATTGAATTGATGCTTAAATCGGAAGGGTTCAACACCTACACCACCGATCTGGGTGAGGAAGGTGTCGATCTCGGCAAACTCTATGACTACGACATTATTCTGCTGGACCTGAATCTGCCTGATATGAGCGGTTATGAAGTCCTGAAAACCCTGCGGGTGGCGAAGGTTCAGACCCCCATCCTCATTCTTTCGGGTCTCAACGGCATTGAAAACAAGGTCCAGGGGCTGGGTTTCGGCGCCGACGATTATATGACCAAGCCGTTCCACAAGGATGAGCTGGTCGCCCGCATTCATGCGGTTGTGCGCCGTTCCAAGGGCCATGCCCAATCGGTGATCACCACCGGCAAGCTGAAGGTGAATCTCGATGCCAAGACCGTCGAGGTCGATGGCCAGCGCGTGCATCTGACCGGCAAGGAATATCAGATGCTGGAACTGCTGTCGCTGCGCAAGGGCACCACCCTGACCAAGGAAATGTTCCTCAACCATCTCTATGGCGGCATGGACGAGCCGGAACTGAAGATCATCGACGTGTTCATCTGCAAGCTGCGCAAGAAGCTGGCCGCCTCCACCGATGGCGAAAACTATATCGAGACCGTCTGGGGCCGCGGCTATGTGCTGCGCAATCCCGACGAGGACCACAGCGCGGAGGAATCCGCGGCCTGACTTCCCCTTCAGGCAATTCGTTGTGACCGACCCCGGATGTCCTCATCCGGGGTTTTTCATTTGTCTCGAAACTATCCGATGGATATGGACGCGCCCGTCAGAGCTTTGGGCGCAATCCGCCCGGGCGCGCGTTGAGGCCAGGCCGTGCTCCGGCCGGGGACAGGGCGGCGCGGGTTGCGGCGGGCGCCGCCGGCCGGCTTGAGCCGCCGGCCGCCAGCGGCGCGCGCGGCTGCAGTCCATCGGTTCCGGTCATCGCCCGGCGTTGGGGTTCCTGTCCGCTCGCCTGAGCATTGACCGCGAACAGGCCGCGCTTTCCGGGCACCGGACTGAAAGTGTCGGTCAGGCCGATCACCGTTTCCGCCGCGCCCAGCACCAGATAGGAATCCGCGTTCATCTGCTTGGCGATGCGCTCCAGAATATCCTTTTTGGTCTGCTGGTCGAAATAGATCAGCACATTGCGGCAGAACACCACATCGAATTTGCCAAAGCCGGTAAAAGGTTTCAGCAGATTGTACTGCCGGTATTGCACCGCACTGCGGATTTCCGGACTGATCTGCCACACATCGCCATGCTGCTTGAAATATTTCACCAGCAGATTGACCGGCAGGCCGCGCTGCACCTCGAACTGGCTGTACATGCCCGATTTGGCTTTCTCCAACGCCTCAACGCTGATATCAGTGCCCAGGATTTCCCGGCGCCAGCCCCGCATCGATGCATCTTCCTGCAGCAGCATGGCCAGCGAATAGGGCTCCTGGCCCATTGAGGCCGCCGCGCACCAGATGCGCAGTTTCCTTTCATTGGATCGGGCCTGCTTGATATAGGGCAGCATGACCTCGCTGAAATGGGTGAACGGGGTCCGGTCGCGGAAGAAAAAGGTCTCGTTGGTGGTCATCGCCTCCACCACATCATCAGCCAGGCGCCCTATGGCGGACCGGCTGAGCGCCGCCGCGATATCATCGATATTGTTCATGCCATGGCGTCTGGCCACCGGTTCGAGGCGGCTTTCCAGCAGATATTCCTTTTCCTTGGTCAGCACGATGCCGGAACAGCTCTTCACCAAAGTCGATATGCGCTCGAAGGTTTCCGGTTTCATCAGGAAAACCTTCCAAGCAGCTGATTGACTTTTTGTCCGATCATATCGATCGGCAGGACCGCACTGCATTTGCCGCTCTGGGCAGCGGCCCCGGGCATGCCCCATACCACGCTGGTGGCTTCATCCTGGGCGATGACGCTGCCGCCCGCCCCCTGGATCTTCACCACGCCCTGGGCGCCGTCATGGCCCATGCCGGTCAGGATGAGCGCCAGCGTTGCGGGCCCGAATATGGACGCCACGCTATCGAACATCGGATCCACCGCCGGCTTGCAGAAATTCACCGGCTCACTGTCCTCAAGGCTGACCACCGCCCGGTCGGCATCTTTTTTCAACACCATATGCAGACCGCCCGGCGCCACATAGATCGCGCCCGCCTTCAGCACCTCGCCATGTTCGGCCTCCTTGCACGGCCGCTTGGCCACAGCCGCCAGATTCGAGGCCAGAATACCGGTGAAGGTTTTGGGCATATGCTGGGTGATCACCGTCGGAATGCGGTCCAGCGATGGCGAGATTTCCTTAATCAGCCTGGTCAGAGCCTGCGGGCCGCCGGTGGAGCTGCCGATGGCCAGAATGCGCGGCGGCACCCGCGAGAACGGCACGGTTTGAATCTGCGCCTCTGATTGATGCAGGCTGATGCCTTGGCTGGCGGTCCCGGTGGCCGGGCTGGCCGGGCTGACCGGATTGAGCCGCGCCCGGAGGGCGGGGCGGGTCTTGGAGCCGATTCCGAGCACCTTTTCGATCAGATCCTTGCGGAAATCGGCCGAGGTGGTGACCCCGTGATTGCCTTCGGGCTTGGGTATGTAATCGACCGCGCCCATCGACAGCGCCTTCAGGCTGATGCGGGCATTGCGGGTGGTCAGGGTCGAGGCGATGATAACTTTGGTTTTCGGGCGCTTCTCCAGGATAAGCGGCAGCGCGGTCATTCCGTCCATCACCGGCATCTCTATGTCGAGCAGCACGACATCCGGCCGCACCGCATCAACGGCGTTGACGGCGCTCTGGCCGTCCCTCTGGGTGGAGACGACATCAAGGCCGGGGGTTTCCTTGATCCAGCGGGCGATCAGGCCGCGTATAACCACCGAATCGTCGACGATCATCACCCGGATCGGGTCATGTTCGCTCGCCAGGGCCGCTTGGGCTGGAGCCATTGCCGGCATCTCCTAGAACTCAGTCAGACCAAGCCGACTTCCTGGAATTTGTTCTCCAGTATTTCGCGGTCAAACGGCTTCATGATATATTCGTTCGCACCGGCCGCAATGGCCCTGGAAATATGATCGATGTCGTTCTCGGTGGTGCAGAAAACGACCTTCGGACCGGCCCCGTTGGGCAGCCCGCGCAGATTGACCAGAAAATCCATCCCGTCCATCACCGGCATGTTCCAGTCCAG